>JAHEBN010000306.1 GCA_024645245.1 Jiulongibacter sp.
TAAAAATGACAAGCCGTTTATCGATTTAATCTCCGGTATTGCGGTCAGTAACGTGGGTCATTGCAATCCAAAAGTGGTAAAGGCAATTCAAAAACAGGCCGGTAAATACCTGCATCAGATGGTGTATGGTGAGTTTGTACAAAGTCCACAGGTGAAACTGGCCAAAGCATTGGTTGAAACGCTCGAAGGATTTGAAACCAAAGATAAACTTAAAATAAATCAGGTATATTTCACCAATTCCGGAACAGAAGCCGTGGAAGGAGCCATGAAACTGGCGAAACGGTTTACCGGCAGACCGGAAATAATTTCCTGCCGGAATGCCTATCACGGTTCAACGCAAGGGGCCTTAGCATTGGGAGAAGAAAATTTCAAACGCAATTTCAGACCCCTGATGCCCGGAATTTCAAAAATAACACGGAATCAATTATCGGATTTAGATAAAATAAGCACGAAAACGGCTGCAGTTTTTATTGAACCCATTGGTGGAGAAAGTGGTGTAATTGCTACGGAAGTGGATTTCATGAATGCACTTTTTGAACGCTGTAAAGAAACGAAAACCTTGCTGGTTTTCGATGAAATCCAAAGTGGTTTTGGGCGTACTGGCACTTTTTGGGCATTGGAAAAATACGGTTTTGCACCGGATATCTTACTTTCGGCTAAAGGCATGGGCGGTGGTATGCCTATAGGTGCATTTATGGCTCCTGCTGAAATAATGGGTGTTTTTAAAGATAACCCGATTCTGGGTCATATCACTACTTTTGGTGGGCATCCGGTGAGTTGTGCTGCCTCTCTGGCTGCTTTGGAAGAAGTGCAGGAAATAATTAAAAATGAAAATATAGTTGCCAAAAGCGATTTATTTAAGCAACCTTTGGTTCATCCTAAAATCAAAGAAGTACGGGGACAAGGATTAATGCTAGCAGCCGAAATGGGCGATTTTAATTTCCTGAAAAAAGTAATTGACCGCTGTATCGAAAACGGATTGATCACCGACTGGTTTTTGTATTGTGACTCCGCCATGCGAATAGCTCCGCCATTGATTATTAAGGAAGCGGAAATACGAAAATCTTGTGAAATTATTTTATCAGATTTAGATTCCATAAACTAAAAAAGCACCCCGAAAGGTGCTTTTCCTGTTATTTTCTGAAGGCTGAAATTATATCGCAGCTTCTAATTTTTGTGTTAAAATATGCTTAGGCACAGCTCCAACGATTTTATCAACCATTTCGCCATTTTTGAAGATCATAAGTGTAGGAATCGAACGAATTCCAAATTGCATGGGCGTAGCTGAATTTGCATCTACATCCATTTTTCCAACCACAGCTTTACCTTCGTATTCGCCGGCGATTTCTTCTACCACTGGTCCGATCATTTTACATGGTCCACACCATTCAGCCCAAAAATCTACCAATACGGGTTTGTCAGAAGCGATCATCTCCTTAAAATTGCTGTCGTTTATTTCTATTGCTTTAGTTGCCATTATTTAAAGAATGTTAAGTTTAGTAATCAAACACAGGTATAACAAAATAAAGTTCCAAGGGAGTTAAATTCTTGATGTATAACCATACTGAACAAAGTCTTTGACTTTGAAAAACCGATTTATTTATCAGTATTTAAAAGAAATCAAAGATAATTTTTTAAGCTTTTGTGGTTTAAAAACTTCAGCCAACAATTAAAAAATAGTTTTTCAGAAAGAATTTATAATCTACATTTCACAATAAAGCTAAACATCACATGAAAGGGGAAATTGGTCGAGTACTAATAAACAATACATTTTATTTTTTTATTTTTGAATACATCAAAATTCGAAGCTGATAACTTGCTTATGAACAGCAAAATATACTGGATAATCACATTAAGCCTTATTTTCAGTAATACCTATTCTCAAAGCGTAGAAGGTTTTTTATATGATTCACTAAGCCACGAACCCCTGGGCTATGCGACTGTCAAAATGGAAAATGCAATAATAGGTAGTCTGGCAAAAGCCGAGATTGCAAATGATAAAGGTTACTTCAGATTTGTAGGTGTAAAAAATGACAAATACATAGTAAAAGTTGAGTATGTAGGCTATAAAACCAAAATAGTTGAAATCGATTTTGAGAAAAATTTGAACAACTTAAATTTAGGAGCCATTGCTTTGTCACCTTTAAGTCAAATGCTCGAAACATTAGTGGTAAATGGCTTAAAGCCTAATGTGACTACTACTCTGGAAAAACAAGTTTTTAAAGCTGAACAATTTGAAATAGCCAGAGGAGGTGCTGCCACTGATGTATTAAAAAATATTCCTTCGATTATGATAAATGGCGAAGGTGAGATAATGGTGCGGGGCTCAAAAGGATTTTTGATTCTGGTCAATGGAAAACCCAGCCAAATTGATGCCATTACTTTATTGGCACAAATTCCGGCTAACACCATTGAAAAAATTGAGATGATAACTTCTCCTTCGGCA
>JAHEBN010000170.1 GCA_024645245.1 Jiulongibacter sp.
GGTAACCTCCATTTTAAGCGTATTCATTCTGCTATTTTTACTCTTGCTTACCCTTTCCTATTTTGCTTCGAATCAGCTGACTCACCCGCTGAAAATGATTGCTCAAAAGATCAAACGAACCAACCTGGATAAACTCAATGAACCTATCGAATGGCAAACAGATGATGAGATTGGTGTTCTCACTAATTCTTATAATAAAATGCTTACCAAGCTGGAAGAAAGTAAAATGGCACTTTCGCAAAGTGAGAAACAAACTGCCTGGCGAGAAATGGCTAAACAGGTGGCTCATGAGATAAAGAACCCGCTTACTCCCATGAAACTTTCTATTCAGCAACTTCAACGTACTTTGCCTAGTTTAGAAAACAAAACACGTGAGCGAATAGAAAGAGCTCTGAGCTCGCTAACCGAACAAATTGATAATATCAGCGAAATTGCCAATTCATTCTCTGAATTTGCCAAAATGCCAGTGCCAAGAAGCGAAATTTTTGAATTGGTGGAAGTAGTGGAAAAAACAGCCTATCTATATGCCCAAAACAACAATGTGGATCTGAATGTAACGGTAAAAGATAAGCCGCTGATAGTAAAAGGAGACCGACAATTAATGAATCGGGTGGTAACAAATCTTATTATAAATGGTATTCAGTCGGTACCTCCCACACGCCTACCTCGTATAGAAATTTCTATTTATCGAAACGACGTCGAAAAATTTGCGGTAATAGAAGTACGTGACAACGGTAGTGGAATACCTGAAGAAATAAGTAAAAAAGTATTTATTCCGAACTTCAGTACCAAAGTGGGTGGTACGGGCTTGGGCCTTGCTATGGCTAAAAAAGGTATAGAACATGGCGGGGGAAATATCTGGTTTGAAACCGAAGAAGACAACGGAACCGTATTCTACATTGACTTACCCTTAGCCAATTAATCGTCGATCTTTACATGTCCCCAGTTTTCGCCTGATCTTATTCGGTTTAATTGTGTGTGTGTAATGCCAAATTGCTTGGCGATCATTTTCAATCTCGACTTATCCGATTTAAGCATTTTTTTAATCATCATCACTTTGGTTTCGGTTAGCTTGTAATTTTTTGAAACCTTTGGCCGTGGCCTGTTTAAGATATTTGGATTGGATCGGTTATGCTCTACCATTTCTTCTTTGGTAACCCATTTCAGGTTCTCAAAATGGTTATTATGCTTATCGTAATCTTTATGAATCACAAATGCATGATCATCCGATAATTTTTTCACAAATTCACCGGCTACTAATTTATGAACATATCTGTTAAAAGATTTCCCCTTGGGCAATCGAATATTCAATGATTTATAGCCTTGTATTACCGAACCTTTCAGCAATCTGGGGTCTCCTTCGTGCTGAAAACTACGTAAACGACCCATATTGCTAATTTCATATCTGGGTGGATTTTCCACGCCTTCTACGGCAATTTCGATTGGAATCCATTTCTCTGTCCAGTTGGTTTTATCTATTAAATTCATAGCGACAGTGGTTTTATTCTTTAGGTTAATTTGGGTAGTTTTTGATTAGATTTCGCTTGGTAACCAATTTTATTTATAAATAAGGATGTCTATATAATAAGTTTGGTATTTTTGAGACTACAATAAATACTCCTAGTCACATTTCATGGTTAAGAAATTTACATTTTCGCCTTTTTATGAGAATACCTACGTAATATCTGATAACTCAGACGAATGCGTCATAATTGATCCGGGATGTTTATCACAGGTTGAAAAAGAAAAGCTCGCATCATACATAATCGACAATAATTTAAAGCCTAAAGCCTTGCTTCAGACACATACTCATCTGGATCATGTTTTCGGGTCAGCATTTTCGAAACGGAAATTTAACATTAAAATGTATATTCACCAAGCGGATCTACCAGTTTTATCCGATGTGGAGATGAGGTGTAAGCAATGGGGTATACCTGGATATGAGCCAGTTACGGCTGATGAATTCCTCGAAGACGGTTCGGTTTTCCGGTTTGGCAATACCGCACTGCACGTTGTACACGTACCCGGACATGCTCCCGGCCATGTGGCTTTTATCAATAAGGAAGAAAGGTATATTATTGGCGGGGATTGTCTTTTTAAAGGAAGTATTGGTCGCACGGACTTCCCGCTATGCAGTCACGAAGACCTGATACATAGCATAGAAAAGCATTTCTTTACCTTGCCCGACGACTACGTGGTATATGCCGGCCATATGGATGAAACTACAATCGGACAGGAAAAACTAACGAATCCATTTTTTAACTTATGAAATTATTTACCATACCCAACATCATAACGCTTGCCAATTTAATATGCGGTGTAGCAGGCATCTGGTTTCTTTTTGATAATGAGGTAGTTATTTCTGCCTACCTGATTTTTCTGGCCTTAGTGCTCGATTACGCGGATGGTTTTGTGGCAAGGCTCACCAACTCTTACTCCGAAATAGGCAAACAACTCGACTCGCTGGCTGATTTGGTGAGTTTTGGTGTGTTACCCGGCTTTATCCTGTTACATTATTTAAATGGGGAGTCCTTATCAAATCTGAAGGAAGTATTAGAAAGCAATCCATTGGTTTTGGTAGCACTTTTACCGGTTTTGGCTTCGGCTTTACGTCTTGCAAAATTTAATATTGATACCCGTCAAACTGACCAGTTTATGGGTGTTCCCACACCGGCCAATGCCATGATAATTGCTTCCATTCCGCTGATTCAGATGTTGAACCCAAATTTCTTTTTGGTTTTGAATCATAGTTATATACTTATAGCTTATTCTCTTATAATAAGCTACTTACTAATATCCGACATACCCATGATGGCTTTAAAATTTAAAGATTTCAGCTGGAATTCGAACAAATCAAAGTATCTGTTTTTACTGATCTGTTTGGGGATGTTTTTGATCTTTAAAATAGCAGCAATTCCTTTAGTCATCCTGTTCTATATCATCTATTCCTTACTGATAAAATCGATCACTTAATTTCAGCTAAAATTTCCGGATAATTAGTGTATTTTAGTGCTTAACAGGTTGTGACAGGAATAAAATCCGTACATGCCTGGCAACATGTGGAATTACTTTTGGTGCAAACATTTCTTACCATCTGTGGAACTTGTTATTTGCAGCTAAGCAAGGCTTTTAATATTAAAATCGCTAGGTCAATTCCAGGTTTAAATTGATTATTTACCCGTCCTTAAAGTTTTACGTGCGATATCTTTGGATCGGTTTTTACCGGCCAATTTTATATCATTTAAGCTTTTTGATTGCAATTTAAAAACTTCCACATCTTTAACAGACCGGTTCTCCGGTATTTGTGCTGTATAGACTGTCTGAGCACTTTTAAGCCATTCATAATGATTAATTGGTCGTGGATTTAAATCAGTATCGAGACTCAGGTGCATGAGGTGCAAATGAGTATCCGAGCGGTTGGTGAGGGCATTGAATCCGGTACGGCCCACTTCCCCTATTTTATCACCGGCATGGATTTTCTGACCCATGCTCACATAAACTTCCCGCAGGTGGGCATAGTACCACAAGCCACCTGTCTGATAATCGTAAAACCATACGTAATTGCCACCTTTGTAGGCATCGCCCTCCTGCCAATTATTTTCCACTGCTATCACCTCGCCGGAATTGACCGCCACCACATCCACATATTGATTGTCGTTGTCGTCTTTACAATCGCGGTTCAGATCATAAATAAAAATATCATGAGCGGGGTGGCTTTTGCTTATACTGTGGTCAAAAAGGTTGAATTGACGGGCATAAAAGCCTTTCCCTTTGCCGCCCACGGCACGGTAATTTTTTGATTTAAGGGGAAATATCAACTGCACTTCGCTCGAATCCAACATTTGATCCGCATATTTCTGTCGGAGTGGTTTGAGGATACTTTTAAACTTTTCACCAGCCATTTCGGGTGAAAGTTTTTCTTCCCGGATATCAACCAGCAAATCCCTGAAATCATAAGCGGAGTTATTTTTTTCAGATTGAGCCTGACATGAAATAGTTAAAAGAAGTAAACAGGAAAGAAGCAGTAATTTATTTAGCACGGTTATAAAAGTGAATTTGTTTAAACAAATATAATACAAATCTTATAAACGGTGTTTATCCCAAATAATTGAAAACTGATTTTGAAATCATCCAAGGTAAATTTTGAGCCTGTTAAGTGCCCTAAATAAAACGAACAAATTCTCTTCCAACCGGAAATAATACCCATACTCACTTCAGGTAATTGGCCACATTATCCTGAGTCACGAGCTCAAACGGGATAATCACTTCTTTATCAAAAGGTTTATTCTGAATGATCATAAGAGCTGTTTCTACGGCTCCATTGGCCTGATTGGCTGCATTCTGGAAAACGGTAGCATCCAAATCCCCCTTTTTTACTGCCTGCAGGGCGTCATCGATGGCATCTACACTTACCACAATCACCTTATCTTTCATTCCGGCATTTTGCAGGGCTTTTACTGCTCCCAGTCCCATCTCATCATTATGTGAAAACACGGCTGTTATTTGCGATCCGTAAGATTGTATCCAGTTTTCCATCAGGCTCATGCCTTGGGAGCGGTCCCACTCGGCGGTTTGGCTGGCAAGTAATTTTATTTCCGGGAAATTTTGCAGCACTTCCATGGCTCCGGCTTCTCTTTTGAGCTGGGCAGCCTGCCCCATGTAGCCTTGTATCATCAGTAAATTGCCTTTCCCGCCCATTTTATCCACCAGGTATTTCATGGCGATTCGAGCCGATTCCACATCATCCGAGCCTACAAAGGCCGTGGGCTCTGTTTTGGTTTCGGAGTTGATGTTTATAATGGGAATATTAGCTGCCAAAGCTTTGGTAACCGCCGGAGAGCTGCCTTCCACCTCGCAGGGATTCATAATGATCGCATCTACTTTTTGGGCTATAAAACTCTCGATTTGCTCCACTTGCTTGAGCGGCGAATGCTCGGCGTCTACAATAATAAGCTCAATGCCCAGCTCATCGGCTTTGGCTTGCATGGCGTCGGACAGTTTTACGATAAACTCATTCTGCAAGCTGAGCATGGATACGCCGATCACCGGACCTTTTTTCTTTTCGGAATTGGAGCAAGAAAACGATATAAAACAAACTGCTGTGAGTAGCAAAAGTAGTTTTTTCATTAGGGTCTATTTTTGATGTGAAGATAAGAAAAGTTTGGGTTTGGGAGAAATAATGAGAATGGCGAACCAAGTCAAACTCCCAATTTAAAAATAGTTCTGTAAAATTTACTATTTTCAAGTGGCAGCAAAAGGGATTTAAGTCAATATTTCAGAAATCGCAAGATGGGGCGTAATTTTTATAGCAAGGGTTTTTAAACCCTCGCAAATATTAAGTTCCGGTTTTTTATTTTGGCGATTTTTTTGCCATTAGGGCAAAAAAAATGACAAAATGTTTAGTGAGAGTTAAAAATGGGTCTTCAAATAAAATATCATGATTATACCAAACTAAATTCCTTTATTGAGCAGCCAGCTTTTTAATAATTCCTGTTAGTCATTGGTCTTATATCTAATTTGATTTTTTCTTTTATTGTGGTTGTCCTTGCCGGACGGGCCTAGGCGGCCCCACCTGGGCGGCCCCACCTAGGCGGCCCCACCTTACTTTTTTTAAAAAAAAGTTGGTTCTAAGTATTTATATTATTGATTTACAAAATCATTCCCTCAAACTCCATATCTCATAAATGGGCTCGCCTTTGCTGGAAATGCCGGAGTGATGCCAATTGCCATCTACCAATTTATAATTGAATTTCAGGCTGTTACCAACGCGGGTATCGTCGCGAGAGAAAAACTCTATATTTTCTGTATACTCACCATTGGAAGTGGTGTAGGTGCCGCCGCCCGTGCCGGAGAATTCTTTGGTCTCGGTATTGTAGGCGATCCATTGAAAACGCGTGCCCGACAGTATTTTCATGGTTTTTCTTGGGCCGCTGGTATCCCGCAGCTGGGTTTGCCCATCCACTACCCTGCCCGACATCAACCACGCACCCTGCAAGGCACCGGGTGTGCCATTGTCTATGCGTTTGAAGTTAAAATCGCGGCCTACTATCCCCATCACCGAATCGTGATTAAACACCTGAAAACTCACCTCGGAACCCACCCGTGCAGGATTGTTAGTATCAAATTCCACTTTTTCTGTTACCATATCGCCTGCTATCCTCCAGGTGCCGCCGTTACAATTCAAGAATTTACCGGTGCTTGCATCGTAATTGGTGAGCACCTGATAGCCCTCACAAAAAATAACCACACTCTTGACTTTCTCCCCGGTATCTGCAGTGTGATACCGCTCCCAGGCACCGATAAAGCTTTGTGCATACGTGCTTATGGCCAGAAATGTGCATAAAAGAAGGGCGATTGGTTTTTTCATTGTTTGTTGTTTTTGGGGGAAGATAGTGAAAATAGTTTTTTTTGTGGAATAATTAGTGTTGTTTATTCGCTGAACTTGGGGTTTCTTTTTCGAGATCCTTAGGAGACCAAAGTTCAACACTGCTTTCATTGCTTGGCCGCTGGCCATGATGAAAGCTTAACAATTAGCGGCAGATTTTCACATCAAGTTTCCAAGCCTAAAATGAACTGTTGAATTTCGATAGTCGTTTATTTTGTTTGTAATATTTGTAAAGCAAAAGTGCTTCAATATAAGCGGGTGGTTCTTATTGCTTCGAATATATGATGTAAAAGTCCAACGTCTTAATGTTGCATTCTGCCATTAGCCCTTTAATATAGTCATTGGTTTGAATACCCTTCTTCGTCACTTTGTCTTTTCCTCTTGATGCTAGCAATCTATTTTGAATAGAATGATCGCCCAAAGTTCCGTCGGTCTTTATTTTTCCAGCCATGCCTATATATACAATTTCTTCTTTGTCCTTATCAATCCAAATGTACACACCATGTCTTCGTCCAACTTTCTGTCGAATAGTTTGATTATATAACTCTCGTCCAATGTCTTGGTCAAAAATGCTTTTCTCAATCTGGAAGTTTACAATTGGTTCGTCAACAAACTCCTTAATAATTTCTTTTAGGTCTTCAAGTTTCATTTGTTTAAGATTTACTATCTTTTGCCAGTTAACGGAAAATTGCATGTTACGTAGGGGATTTGCGTGTGATTCTCTGTCATGGTACGCACTTAAAATGTGCGAAGATTGACAGCTTGCATACCACTGAAACCCTTATGGAATATGCAAAATGTTAACGCCTGGCATTATCATTTTTTTTTCTTTTATTAATCTCCTAATTCCATTAATTATAAGTTTTATTATTTCGTCTTTGTCAAAGAATCTAGAAATTAATTTCTCTGATAATACTTTTGCATTTTCCAAATCATACTTTGAAAACTCTTTTGCATTACCATGAACAATTGAACTTCGAATTGAATATAGTTTATTTCAAATCTATTAGGATAGAATTATCCCTTTATGAAACTGGTTTGAAAATGAACTGAACAACAACCTCCTTTTTGAGACAACGTTCCTTAATTGTTTGATTATGTCAAACATGAATGTGTGAATTGTATAATCTTTCCCATTTATTATGTAACACTTTTGCATAAGAAGGAATATAACTTTGCCTATCAAGTTTAAAACATCTAGAAGGAGCTCATTAACACAAAAATTAGTTCACTAGGGAGTGGCGAAAATAACATGATCTCTACTAATTAAATAGTGGAAGGGCGTAGAAAAGTTCGCCGTAGTGATAGTCTATTTAACAAATAAAAAAAATATGAAAAATTATTTACACAACGTATTAACCGCAGTTTTTCTTCTTTTAGTACCAGTCATAAATTTTGCTCAGGCTCCCCCTTTGGGGACTGCTGCTGATTTTGTTCTATTTACTTCGGTGGGGGCAATGCAAAATGTAGGAACATACCAGTATTTGACTTTACTAACGGGCGATGTGGGCACAAATAGTGGTTCAAACACTAATTTTGGTAACGTGAATGGTGTTATGCATGCCGGCGACGGAGCAAGTATTCAATGTGCTGAAGATGTACTGGCTGCCTATGACTTTCTTGCGGCTGCTATTCCCGATTCAACAATTGTGAATCCGGTATTGGGGAATAATTCTATCTTTAAAGCAGGTACATACTTATTACCTGGAGCAACCTCGCTTAACCAAAGTATTACCTTAGATGCACAGGACGATCCTAATGCAGTATTTATTTTTAAAATGCCTGCTGGACCACCTGCATATGCTTTTAGCACCAGTGCAAATGCACAGGTAAACTTAATAAATGGTGCACAGGCATGCAATGTGTTTTGGTATGTAACCGGTGCAGTAAGTATTGGCACAGAAACGTCAATGAAAGGTACTATTGTTGCCGGTGGAGCAATATCCATGGCACCTGGTAGTGAACTTGAAGGAAGAGCACTTACCATTAATGGTGCAGTTACCGTTACCAACGGAGCCATAGGATTATTGGCATATTTGCCTGTCGATATAGCAGCTTCACTGCCTACAGGACCCGCTGCCCCAGTATTTGTTGAATCAGAACAATATGCAGTATTTTCTTCGATAGGGAGTGTTTCCGACGATGGTACATCGCATGTTGCTGGTAGCGTGGGCGGTAATAGTGCATCGCCTACAGGTTATAACCCTTTATTTGTATCGGGTAATATTGATGGAATGAATCCTGCTACAGCTGGTGCTGCTGCTGATTTAATCCTTGTTTATAATTCATTGAATACCCTTTCGGCAGATATTGAATTGTTGGCTCCTGCTCAATTTGGACACAATTTGGTTCTTACACCTCATTCTTATGTAATGAATTCAGCTGTAACCTTTACTGATACATTAATTTTAGATGCCACAGGAAACGAAGATGCTGTTTTTATTATTAAAACCTATGGTGCCTTTGCATCAGGCGTAAATTCAAAAGTTATATTGAAAAACGGAACACAAGCTAAAAATATATTTTGGATGGTTAATGGAGCTGTAAGTATTG
>JAHEBN010000307.1 GCA_024645245.1 Jiulongibacter sp.
TAGTTTTCATAAATAAAATTTTTGTAAGATAAAGAAAAGCAGGAAACTTTTGTATTTTGAGCTATAATTCATATAAAAACTAAGCTTGAATTACGAAATACTTTCTGCCTTTATCCTGGCAACGGCTGCCCTGGCCATAGCGCCGGGACCCGATAATATTTATGTATTAACACAAAGTATATCCAATGGTATAAAATATGGCCTTTCAACCACTGCTGGCTTAATTACAGGATGTATTGTTCATACTACTTTCCTGGCATTTGGCGTCTCAGTACTAATTAAAGAAAACGATCAGATATTTTTCGTGGTTAAACTATTTGGGGCATTTTATTTGTTTTACCTGGCTTATAAGGTATACCATACCAAGGCGCATATTACTATAGATCATACAGAGATTCCTAAAAAGTCCTTAAGTCAATTATACAGACAGGGTTTTATTATGAATGTACTCAATCCGAAGGTTACTATTTTCTTTCTTGCCTTTTTTCCCGGATTCCTTTTTAGTGAAGATTTGAATACAGTAATTCAATTTTATGTTCTTGGTTTATTATTTATGATAGTTACGTTCATCATTTTTTCTTCGATTGCAATACTTTCAGGGGCTATTGCCCAACAAATAAAAAAGCATTCTGGTATTGAATTATTTCTCAGGTGGTTACAAATAGTAGTCTTTTCTGGCATCGGAATCTTCCTGTTGTTTTCGGATAATTAATGCTAATTTTGGTAAATACTAGATTCACCGTATGCCCGAAAAAGTGAAGATTATTGAATGCCCAAGAGATGCTATGCAAGGCATTAAAAGCTTTATTCCTACAGAAAGGAAAATTGCTTACATTCAGTCACTACTGGGTAGTGGTTTTGACACCATAGATTTTGGTAGTTTTGTATCTCCAAGGGCCATTCCGCAAATGGCCGATACAGCTGAGGTACTTTCAAAATTGGATCTTTCCAAATCGAAGAGCAAGTTATTGGCTATTGTGGCCAATGTTCGCGGCGCAAATGAAGCAGGTATTCATCCTGCCATTGATTATTTGGGGTATCCCTTTTCAATTTCTGAGAATTTCCAAATGCGTAACACGCATAAAACAATTGCACAGTCCCTGGATGTACTGCAGGAAATCCTTGAAATTGCCAATGCGGCCAACAAAGAATTGGTTACATATATTTCCATGGGATTCGGCAACCCCTATGGTGATCCATGGAGTGTAGAGATTGTTGGGGAATGGACAGAAAAATTAGCTGATTTGGGTGTTAGGATATTGTCATTATCCGATACGGTTGGGACTTCCTCTCCTGAAGACATTAATTATTTATTTAAACATTTAATTCCAAAATACCCTCATGTTGAGTTTGGTGCTCATTTACATACAACACCAAAAAGGTGGCATGAAAAAATTGATGCAGCGTATACCGCCGGGTGTCGCAGATTTGATGGTGCCATACAGGGGTTTGGGGGCTGTCCTATGGCAAAAGATGAGTTAACCGGAAATATGCCTACAGAAAAAATGTTATCCTATTTTACTGAAAAAAAGGTAGATACAGGAGTGCTGTGGATGCCCTTTGAGGCCGCCTATAATAAGGCAACGGAACTCTTCGCTGCCTACGGTTAATGGTTATGTATCCTAACTATAATTTCAAATTCCTTTTTATAAAAGTTATTTAGATTAATTATAAATAAAACTTTTATAATTAAATATTTGACATTATATTTGTTATTCTTTTCATATTATTTATAGTAAGTCTAAATAAAAACAACCAACCGAAATGAAGCAAATCACTCTTATTTTATTATTACTTTATTCCGGGTTAATAGTAGCTCAGACTAAGACAGACTCCATCACCCTGGATCCTCAAAAGCAGTTAAACGCAGCCCAGCGTTTATTATCCGGGAACTATGCATCGGCCGTTACCGTTAGTGCTTATGGGGAAGTAAATTATAATCAGCCAGAAGGTCAAAACGGGGAATTGGATGTACAACGATTGGTGTTATTATTCGGTTATCGATTTAGTGATAAGGTTCAATTCGTAACAGAAGTGGAATTAGAGCATGTTAATGAGGTCTATGTAGAACAGGCTTTTGTGAATTATAATGTTGCAGACAATGTGAACATAAGGGGTGGATTAATGCTGGTTCCAATGGGGATAATCAATGAATTTCATGAGCCAACCACTTTTAATGGAACTGAACGTCCCGGTGTGGATAATGTTATAGTACCTACCACCTGGAGGGAGATCGGGATTGGTGTAACAGGAAGGTTTAATGCAATCTCCCTGGGGTACCAGGCTTATATATTTAATGGCTTTAAGTCGGCAGAATCAGATGGAACTGGAGGTGTAACCGGTTTGTTGAAGGGTGCTAGCGGACTTAGAGGTGGGAGGCAAAAAGGTATACAATCTACAATTAGTAGTCCTACCTTGTCAATGAAACTCGACTA
>JAHEBN010000171.1 GCA_024645245.1 Jiulongibacter sp.
AATCATGAATCCCATCTTGGGACAAAAAATAGAGCAAGGTACTTTACCTACCCTAAGAGCTGCTACAGATTTAGATGCCAAAGCGGGTGATTTTTATGGGCCAAAGGGTTTTCTTGAAATGGCAGGAGCTCCGGTTTTAGTTAAATCTACCAAAATGTCCTATAATGAAGTAAATGCAAAACGACTCTGGGAAGTATCTGAAAAGATGACTCGTATACAATTCTAAATAAACATCTATATGTCAGAATTTTTTCGCCTAAAAAGCATCTCAGAATTGCATCATCTGTTTGGTTTGGAAAAACCTTTACATCCGTTAATCACCGTTATAAAAGAATGGCCAGAGACTAATTTCGATTTTAAAGATACCAAAATGACAAGCGACTTGTATGTGATTGGATTGAAGGGAAACGTAAAAGGGACATTCAAGTACGGGAGAAATACTTACGATTATGAAGAAGGAACTTTGGTATTTATGGCTCCCAACCAAGTTGCCAAATTTGATGAGGCTGATGCCGATTTGGATAGGTATGGGTGGAATATTTTCTTTCATCCCGATTTAATACGTAAATCCACATTGGCAAATGCCATTAAAGATTATTCTTTTTTTGATTATGGGATTAACGAGGCTTTACATGTTTCCGACAAGGAAAAGTTAATGCTAACTGATTTTGTGCAAAAAATTGAAATTGAATTAGAACAAAATATAGATAAGCATTCGCAAGAATTGATACTGGCAAATTTGGAATCTCTATTGAAATATTGCCGTCGATACTATGACCGACAGTTCTATACGCGTACCAATCTGAATAAGGATTTAGTAGACCGTTTTAATAAATTTCTTGAAAGCTATTTCTCATCTGATGAATTGAAAAATAAAGGAATTCCCACCATAAGCAAATGTGGCGAATCGATGAACATGTCTGGAGGCTATCTAAGTGATTTATTGCGTTTAGAAACAGGACGCAGTGCAAAAGACCACCTTCACGATTTTATTATTGAAAAAGCAAAAACAATGTTGTTAGGTTCTAACACGACGGTTAGTGAAGTTGCATATGGTTTAGGTTTTGAATATCCTCAATATTTCGGTAGACTGTTTAAGAATAAAACCGGACTCAATCCTACAGATTACAGAACATTGAATTAAAAATCCTGTACCTGACAGCAGTTTGGCATATACGGGACTAAGGTGCTTAATTGAACCTTAGTCCTTTTTATTTACTTTTGTATCCGGATAAATTTTAGTTCATATCAATCCTTCATTACGGCAAGCCACAAACCGTAGTCAAAAAGAAAAACAAATAGTAATGAAAAAATATATACCCATTTTAATATTCCCGGTAATAATCGGATGTACAGATACGTCCAAAGAATACGGCGGTAAATTTCATAGCGAAAGTCGGGAAAGTAATCCTGCAGATTCCACACAAATGGTAAAACTCATTCGTGATTTTTTCCAGGCTTTTGATGAAAGGGATTTAACTAGAATGGAAAAACTGCTTCTTCCGGCATCTAAAATAATTCATCATAATGGTGTGGAAACAAATACTAAAGAAATGATGGAAATTATCAGCAAAACAAAAAACTGGTATCCAAGAGAGAGAAGCCTGACTAAATTTGAATATTTCGGTGATTCTAAAATAGCTATTGTAGGATTGTTAAATGAAGTCACTTTTACTTTATCAAAAAATAAGAAGGTATATGAACCTTACAATGAAACCTGGATTTTTGAAAAAATTGGGACTTCATGGTATCCAATAAGAATTCATTATTCTAAAATAATTCAGGACGAACATTCGGAAGAGGTGGAATAAATTAAAAAAAGAAAGGGCCCAACTACAAAACATTAAATGTTCAAGTCTCTGATTTCTCTCACTACAACATTTATAAGGAGACAAAGTCAGAATTGTAAAGTGATACACCACTAAATTTTAAAAACAAAAAATCTTGTGCTTATAGGATAAAAATTTAAGCTTAATCCTATAATTTGTGATAAATATACTACACTGGAAATAGTACGATATGCATTTACAGAGAATGAGACTATTAAATAATAGCTTATCGGACAGCGACTAATAAACAAAACGCTTGTTTTTATGAAAATGGACCCCAGTAAGATTGACAAAGACGAAAAACTTAAAAACGGAGATTACAAAGAATATTTCAAAAACGGAAATGTTTCATGTGAAGGAGAATTTAAGGAGGGCGAACGAACAGGGCAATGGAAATATTATCTAGCAAACGGTCAGCTGAAAGCTGTTGGAAATTATACCCACGGTAAACTAACGGGAGATTGGAAATGGTATCGAGAAAATGGAAAGCTCATGCAAACAGGTTCGTTTGAAAATGAAATAAAAACAGGTATTTGGACAAGATACCATGCAGACGGAAACTTAATGGATGAGACAGAATTTATCAACGGTAAAAAAGGGAAAGTAAATAAATATTAAAATAGCCTTTAAGGTTTCGTATTATTAAAAGGTTTTTTTAAAAAGGTGGCCCCAGTCCTGAATTGAACATTCGGAATTCAATAGTCATTTAAGCTAAATTGAACATTTGTTCTTTTAATTCGGCTTAATGTAGGACCCCGAATGTCAGAAGCTATTAACATTAACCATTAATGAAGAAATTTAATCAGTCAGGTTTCTCTATTGCTTATGTGATTTTCTTTTGGGTAATAGTAACCGGATTTAATATAAACAAAGCATTCCATATTGATGATACTTTTCATCTGGAAGCTGCGGCATGTATCGGGCAACATCCCCTGAAACCTATGTCCGGCTCTATAAATTGGTGGGATTCGCCTACTCCGATGTATGAGCATAATCAACCACCCCTTTTTTTCTATCTCATTTCAGCCCATCAGTCACTTTTTGGCAATAGCGAAATATCACTACACCTGCTGATATCCGTTTTTACATTTTTGGCACTTTATTATTTTTCTAAATTGACAAAACTCTTACATGTAAAATCTCCCCTGACGATTCTCACCATTTTTGCTTTTTGCCCGGCATTTATTGTTAATCAGAATCTTATGACAGATATACCGATATTGGCTTTAACTATGGGTATCATGTATTATCTATTGAAAGGTCAAGAGCTGGATAATTTTAAATATTATCTTTTTTCGGCTATTTTACTGACCCTTGGATTGCTAATTAAATATTCCTTATTACCTGTATTCTTTGTAATACTCGTAACTATATTAAGCTCCGGGAGTCCCAAAAAAAGCATTGTTTTAGTTATCCCGGTTATTGCTTTAGTACTTTGGTCGTTTTGGAATTATGTTGAATTCGGTTCTATACATCTGATTTCAAGGCCAAAATCCGGATTTCGCTTCATTAATGTATTGGCCTTTGGTAGCACATTGGGTGCCATGTCCACATTTACAGCTGTTTATATTTATAATTTAATCCCCAAAAAAGAAACGCGATTCCGGATAATACTTTTCTTTGTTTTATTTATTTTTTTAGTGCCATTAGTTTATTCAAATCTAATCGAAGAGTCTAGGTTTAACCTTTTGTTAAATATCTCTTTTTACATCAATGGATTTGTTTTGATATCTCTGATTCTAAATCTGGCCGGAAACTCTTTTCTTGAGAAAAAATTCGATTACCTAAAAACACCTTATTTTGTTATCCTCCTTTACCTTTTGGGAGTTTCCGCTTTTATAGCCCTTTTTGCACCTTTCAATGCTACTCGTCACGTACTTCTATTGATTCCATTCATTCTTTTGTTTGCACACCGGCAGTTTGAAACCACTCAAGGGGTAATAAATAAATTAGTCGTAACTACATCAATTATTTTAGGTACTTTACTTGGGATTTCTGATTGGATTTATGCCGATTTCTATCGCAAAAATGTGGATACCATTAAATTCGCTGAAAATAGGGTTTGGTCAATAGGTCACTGGGGGTGGCAGTGGTATTCCAGAAAAGCAGGGATGTTAATTTACTCTAAAGAAAATGAGTTTAATGTAAGAAATGGTGATATCATTGTTTTTCCAAAAGATATAAGCAGGCAACGGTTAAGTAAAGATATTCAAGTAGATACAGTTCATTTTATAACAGAATCTCCTTCTTTTTTAACTTTTTTCTCCGGCAAAAACTTTGGCAGTATGTATAATTCGTACGTAAAAAGGCCGGCATGGTCTTTATCAAATATTCCTATTGATACAATTTTTGTATGCCGGGTAAAACATGAAATAGGAATTGACGACGTAGTAAACCGAATCAGATCGGATGAAAGCTGGTTGAATGAAATTAAGAATAAATCCGTAAAAAGAAATCTACCGGCCGACTCCATACTAATTAAAGAAGCAAAATGGTTTATTGAACAAAAAAGGAAGAACTTATAACTTTCAACAATTCTAAATAGCAAATTAAAACGTACCATTACCAACTAATAAAAAATCACCTGATGCCAAATAAAAACTTGATTGGTTTAATAATAAGCCTGTTTCTAAACAATTCAATTTGCTCGGCTCAAGAGCAATTCCTTTATAAGCAGATTGACACCACTAAACTATTCATGGAGGTGTATTATCCCGACCACCTTGAAACATCCGTAAGCTATCCTGCAATGGTTTTCTTTTTTGGTGGGGGATGGAATAATGGCGATCGAGCTCAGTTTGTTAATCATGCAAAGTATTTTTCCAAAAGGGGTATAGTCTGTTTCCTGGCGGATTACCGAACCAAAACCAAAAACAATACAACTCCTTTTGAATCTGTAAAAGATGCGAATTCTGCTATCCGGTATATTAGGAAAAATGCAACTGTTTTTGGTGTTGATAATAACAAAATAATAGCCTCTGGTGGTTCAGCCGGTGGGCATCTGGCAGCTGCAACCGCATTAATAAATACCTATAATGAAAGTACTGATGATAGATCTGTTAGTGCTGTTCCGAATGCCTTAGTGCTCTTTAATCCGGTTATTGACAATGGCCCGGGCGGTTATGGTAACGAAAGGATAGGCAATGCATATAAAGATTTCTCTCCTCTGCATAATATCCAAAAAGGAGCTCCTCCAACTATAATATTTCTTGGCACAAATGATAAATTGATTCCTGTTGAAACGGCTGAATACTATAAAAAAGTAATGGAAAAAGTCGGAAGCAGGTGTGACTTGATTTTATATGAAGGACAGGCTCACGGTTTTTTCAATTATAAGAATTTAGAATACTATAAGAAAACGCTTAGAGAAACAGATAATTTTTTAGTTTCTCTTGGATATTTAAGAGATGAACCAAATATTAAAATTGATTGATATTAATCGGTAATATTGTAATAATCTTAATAAAATCTGATTATATTTATTGTTATGGGCATGTTTAAGTATTCGACTTAATGAGCAATCAAATGCCGATGCGGTTTTCTCACTTTGATATAAATAGCCGACTAAACTAGATTTAAAAATGGAAACCAGAGACCATTTCAAAAACGGGGCGACTCCGAAAAGCCTTATGAGTAGGAAAATTATTAAAAATCAAGACTATGCCAAAGTATGTAATTGAGAGAGAAATTCCGGGGGCGGGCAACATGACTGCCGAGCAATTGAAAGGAATTTCACAAACTTCCTGTGGAGTATTAAGCAATTTGGGTCCACAAATTCAGTGGGTACACAGTTATGTAACAACTGACAAAATTTATTGCATATATAATGCACCAAATGAACAAATGGTTCGTGATCATGCCATGCAAGGGGGGTTTCCTGCAAATTCAGTAAGTAAGGTTTCAGTTATCATTGACCCTACTACGGCCGAATGATTTTTCAAAAGGAGTAAGGCAGAATGCCGGAAAAAAAGTTCCGCCTTATTTCTTACTTTATTTTGATTAAGGAATTAATGCTGATCCTAAAAGCTGCTGAAAAAAGTAGGCAGTTTCATATTGAAATGAAGATTATTACTTCGCTGTAAGTTGACCATCGACAAAAAGTTTTGTAGGCAGAAATTGCCATATTTGATTAGACAAAACATTAATTTCAGATAAAAACAATTGAATGAATAGCTCCATAAAACTAGTAATTCTACTGTTTACCTCTTCCATTTGTGGAATGGCTAATGCTCAGGTTAAAATTAATTTTAAATTTCATACTCCTTATAGACATAATCCGGTTGCAGATAAATTTAGGAATAATAATGGGGCTAAAATATTAAAAGGAATACGAGAAAGGCGAACCCTTGCTTCTGATACACGGACATGGCGGTAGTATTGTATGGAAGGGTTAATCAGATTGATTATTTCGAAAACGGCTATAAAGTAATTATTGCTGACAACAGAGGATATAGATAATCGGAATTAAGAACAGATTCTTTGACCTATTATCAAATGGCAGAGGATTGGGATGTTTTGGTAAATTATTTAGATTGGATACCTTATCTAATATCAGATGGAGCGATGGAGGAATAATAACCTAAAAAATGGGTATCGGTAATAAGTCGAAGATTAAGAAAATTGCAGCGATAGGGGCAAATTTGAGACCTGACTAAACAGTTGTACACTCCCGGGCCATAAAAAATGTAATTAATGAAAAAGAAATACTAGAGGCTAAAATTAGAGTGAGGGACTCCACACAAAATCGAAATTTACAAAAACTACTTCTTGGCCTTTTGGGCGAGTAACCCAATATACCTGCTTCAGATTTATCAAAAATCAAATCAAATGTGTTAATAGTAGCAGGAAACGAATATATAATCAGAAATGATCATAGTTTAGAAATGTATGAAAGTATAAATAGGGCTCAATTATGCAATATGCCCGGAGAGACATATTTTGCACCCGCATCAAATCCTGCAAAATTTAATGAAATTGCATTTAAATTTTTGTCAGAGCCTTATAATACGCCTGGTTCTGATTGGTGAAAATGGTGACTGTCGCTGTTTATGAGTAAATGAAATAGCCCTTATAAGGATAAAAATACGTCTATTGATTTTAACGACTCTGAGTTTACTTGCTTTCAGAATTCTGCCGGGAAAAATTAAATTGTCAGTGAGAAAAATGAAATTAGAAAGTACATGGAGGCTAATTAGGAATTCTACTTTTGACTCCTTAAATATCAATTGATTAAAACATAACTGTGATCATCCCAAAGCTAATTTTACTTTTAAGCATGGCGGAATATTGAATTTAAAAGGTTTGACAGAAAACACATCAAAAATTACTACTGATTTCGAATAAATTCCATCTTTAGCCACCATATCAAAAGATATTTAAAAGTATATTTTTAAGCATAACCAATACCGACAATTCATGCTTTAAAGGAGACAGTTTGCTAATTAGTAATCCAGTTTTTGAATTTCGAAATAGCTTTTTAATAGTAAAAGAGTTAAATGTCATTTCTAAAAAAGTGTTGCAAAAGAAAAACTTTATTATTGGTTTTTAAAGTGGTAGTTAATAATTTACACTTAAAAGCTTAGACAGAAATGTAGGTTTGAGGTATTTTCATTTGAAATAGCTAGGCATTTCATAGAAATATAGCAATGGAATATACTATCTACCAAAATGGAAAAGGCCTGAATTGGGATTTTGATTTAAACACTTGTAACCCACATTAAAAGAAATAGAGATCGGAAATTTTCAATAATAAAAAATGCCAAAAACGTTAGAAGATTTAATCCTTTTTACCAAGAGGGAGACAAGTGCACTTAAAAATGATTTAAGCTTTGTTTAAAGAGTGGTGGAAACCACTTTTATTAAAAACCTATACAAAAGAGGTTGTTTTTGAAGTCAGTGAATATTATTTTAATGAGTCCTTAAAGAGCTTTATGGCAGAAAGTGTGGTAACGGATTACAATGCCGAACCGGTCGCTACAGTCTATGTTGCCGAACGGTTTACTTTGAATGAAGCAGGTGAAAAAACACATCAAATTAATCACATAGATGTGCGTGATGTTTTAACTCCCGGATGGGCAGAAAAATAAGGAACACATTAAAAAATAATACGATCAATAAGGTTGAAAATGAACAGTACCTTTTTTGGATGTAACGGCTACAAACACCCTTAAAAGAGCCATCAAGAAGAGATAGAATTTTGGAAAATATGAAACCAACAAATGTGGAGGAATACATCGAACTATTACCTGAAAATGCCCGGGTAAAATTTAAAGAATTGCGTTCGATTTTAAAAAGTATTGCTCCGGAGGCAAAAGAAAGCTTAAAATGGGGCAAACCTGTTTTCGAATCTGAAAGTATTCTCTTTGCCTATTCGGCCCATAAATCTCACCTTAGTTTTATCCCGACGGGCCCGGCTCTGGAACCATTTGTAAAAGAGCTTACTGGATATCCGGTAAAAAAAGATTCTGTACAATTTCTATACGAGCGACCTTTACCGGTAGAGCTTATTCGTAAAATTGCCAAATACAGAAAAGAACAAGCCGAAGAAATGGGGGCAAAATGGAGGTATTAGGATAAACCTTCCACAGCTATTTCGTAAATGGTAAGTACCTCTACCCGTGCAGCATGGGGTTTAGCTACTATTTACATTTATCAAAAGAGCATTATCCTTAAATTATAATACATGATGAAAAAACAACAAATTAAGAAAATATTCCGGATAGCCTTTATTCTGGCAAGCATTGGCTATTTGTACTTTGTACCCTGGATTTTGGTAAAGGCCTGGATTTTACCCCTTCCGGATACTGTACATGAGCAATTAGATCAGGGTATTAGCCATGGATTTGATGGCATGATAGTTTACATAGATCAGGGTGGTAAGCCGTCGGAGTCTTATGCAGCAGGCTGGCACGACCGTAAAAAGAAAATCCCAGCTTATCCCCAAGCCATATTTAAGATAGCGAGCATTACCAAATTATATGTCGCCGTGGCAACCGCCAAATTAGTAAAAGCCGGACGATTGTCATTGGATAAAACACTGGCAGAATACTTTCCGGAACTGGCAAATAGAATTGAAAATGCAGATAGA
>JAHEBN010000172.1 GCA_024645245.1 Jiulongibacter sp.
CGTAACACGAAGCTGAACTTATAAATACATATTGCCGGGTCTTGTTTTTGAAAAGATTTATGTCACGCTGTACCTGTTCAGGTGTGTATGCAATCCAATTTACCACCACATCCCATTCGTGTGATTTTAAAAGTCTTTCGGTATCGGGCAGGTTTTCGATATCGGCTACCAGGTTTTTCACATCCGGAATAGGCTCTCTGTTTCCGCGATTGAGATGATAGAGGTCAATGCCTTTGGCCACAGCCATTTCACTTAAGGGAGTGCTGATATTACCTGTGCCACCAATAAATAATACTTTCATTTTGTAGAGTTGATTTAGAAAAATTTTAGACGAAAGTAAAAATACAGAAATGTAGATTAATGCCAACACAAGTTTTGCATTTGGCTTTTCAATTCTCTTTAAAGAACATTCTTCAGTATACCAATATAGACAGATTGACTAAAGCTTATTAATTAAAATAACCAACAAAATCCAGATCCTGGTTTCTCCACATTTTATAAAGGCATTATTTCCAGGAAATAGCCCAAGGCGAATAACCTGATTCAAATCATAAATAGAGTTATACTAATCCTATACATTAGATAAGGATAGCAAAAAGAAATATCCCTAACAATTTGATTACCAACACTTAAAGACAATTTTTTCTGATTACAATTCTAATTCTATTTTCTAAAAAATCCTTTTCAAAAACTTTGTCATTCTTAAAACATCAGTATTATGAACCGAAAACTACATTTTAATCAAAAATTAACCGACCATAAATCAAGGCTTTTTCTCCGGTTGGTATTCTGCTCTACCTTACTTATTTCGCTGTTAAACTACGATGTAATGGCTATACCAAGTTATGCCCGGCAAACAGGCTTAACCTGTCGTACATGCCACACAGTTTATCCTCAATTGACGGCTTTTGGAAGAAATTTTAAATTGAATGGGTATACATTGGTAAGTACTCCTACAATCAAGGATCAGGTATCGGATAGTACAGCTAAAGAAATAAAGACTTTTTTGAATCTACTTAGCGAGGCTCCAATTTCCGGAATGTTTCAGGCGGGAAGTACTACTCTTAAGAAGAAAATACCCAATAGTCAAAACAATAACCTGGAATTTCCACAGCAGCTTAGTCTTTTTTATTCCGGCCAAATTGCACCAAAACTTGGGGCTTTTGTACAAATGACGCTTGATAATGGATCGGGTACTATCGGACTTGATAATACTGAATTACGCTATGCAAATCAGTCCAAAGGAAATAGCTCCATTACCTATGGTTTTACCTTAAACAATAACCCTACTATGCAAGACTTGTGGAATACCACACCCGCTTGGGGCTATCCATTTACTTCATCGGGTATCGGACCCACACCTGCTGCAAATACCATGATCGAAGATTTAGGAGGAACTGTTGCCGGATTAGGTGCATTCACAATGATCAACAATACTGTCTACCTGGAAATTTCCGGTTATAAAACTGCCCAGCTTGGAGCTCAATTACCTCCTGGCCCGGATATGGAAGGAGCGATAAAAGGCACTGCACCTTATTGGAGAGCGGCTATACAAAGGCAATTAGGAAATACTTATCTGCAAATTGGTACATTTGGAATGGCAACCAAATTATTTCCCACAGGAGTAAGTGGTGCAACGGATAACTTCAATGATATGGGTTTCGACTCTCAAATTGAAATGCCAGCGGGATCTTTCGGACAGTTTATACTCAGGTCATCTTTTATTCATGAAAAACGAACCTTAAATGCCTCATTCGACAATGGCGACAGCGAAAACCTCAACAATACACTCAATAAATTAAACCTGAATGCCAGCTTATTTTTAGAAAAAGGTTTCAATTTTACCTTAGGGTATTTCAATACTACAGGTTCCGTCGATAAGGGTATATTTACTCCTGAAAGCGTGGGTGGTAGCAATAATGGAAATCCTGGCAGTAGTGGTTTCCGAACCCAGTTTGACTATATTCCGTGGCAGAATGTTCAACTCTCCTTACAATATTTTGCCTATCAGAAATTTAATGGATTAAAAACAAACTACGATGGCGAAAGTAGAAATGCATCAGATAATAATATGCTGTATTTCCAACTCTGGTTAGCCTTCTGAATATTCTAAAAATAATAGACCTTTCTGGAAAAATCCTGAAAGGTCTATTTAATGAATTAAATTCTTGCTTATAAAAACTTGTATTTCACAACTTTCCGAAATCCGATTGAATTTATCAAAAACTTAATCTGCTATTATTAATTCAATCCCTGTTCAAAAAGTACTCCACATGTACATATCCGATATTCTCCGATTTGAAATATAGCTCGTTACCTTTGTTTCTGATTTCGCCATCGGTTTTTAAAACTGCCGTCCCACTTGCAGTTACCATTGAACCTACAATAACAGTATCACCAATTATGATTCCTTTATATTTTGGAATATTATAACCCTCCACATCTGTATAGGTAATATTTGCAAAAACTGAATCGGCTACCTGAGTTATCTGCCAGGTGGTTTGTCCATTAAAATTGATAGGTTGAGCATAGCCTTTTGTAGTACCGGAAAAACTACCTGACAAGTCAAGTGTAGGGACAATATTTTTATCTTTACAGCTTAATAAAAACAGGATAAATAGGCTCATCATTAACTTTTTCATTCCATTAAATTTAATGATCTAAAGTTACCTGACCAAGCAAACATACTATATGATTTAAATCAATAGTGTAAGCCATTTTGGTCATAAGACATACTAAACCAACATTGCACAAAATATGCGTTTATAATATTTTAATGATGTGAAATATTGATCCATAAACCTAATTATGCTACATAAAACCCCACCTTACTTTCCTCCACCAGTAATTCATTCCAGTTTACCATTTCCTGTTCTTTATTTTTCACTACTCTTGAAAAAGTGCGTGTATACAGCTCCCTTAATTCTTCCTCTTTATTTTTTACAAAATCGTCAAACATGTTTTCCCTGTTTTCTGAGTAAATATTCCCGATACTCCATTCATCGTGCATACCGTATGCAAGCGGGCTTACATTTCCGTACTCATCCAGTATAATGGTATCCATTAAGTCGCTTAATTGCTTTTTTTTTGCCGCAACTTCGCTCAAATGCACTTACCACCTGGGGAAACTCCAATAAATAATCCCGGTGTAGCATATCGAGTTGAATGATCAATTCACCGAAATGTTTTTGCCTCAGGTATTCGGTTAAAATATAAATTTTATGTGCCAATTCTTCATTTATTACTTCCCCGCCCATCTCTGCATTGGCCCTACCGGCCATTTCGAGTGGATGCAGCTGCAATAATTTGGCTCCCTGGGCGACGGCAAATTCACCCAGCCAGATGAGCGATTCCCAACTTTGCGGACTTACCGTATGTATAAATCCAAAAGCTTTCCGGTGTTTCCGAAGCACCTCCACCCCTTCCAGCATTTTTGTATAAGCTCCCAATTTCGCCCGGATGTGGTCGTGCAAGCCCTCTTGGCCATCAATACTTACCGCCACCAGATCGACGTATTTTAGCAAATTCTGATTTCGCTCCGAACCCAACATCATTCCATTAGTGGCCATTGTTACCTGATATCCTGTCTCTTTACAATAGCCTAGCAAGGCTTCCAGATTATTATACAAAAAAGGTTCTCCACCAGATAGGGAAATATTATTAAATCCTTTTTCAAACGCGTATTTCAAAAACCATTTTGTGGCGTTTAAATCAATCATTTCGCGTTGTGAGGGCTCAGAATTGCTGTAACAATGCAGACAGGCCAGATTGCACCTACGGGTAGGATGCAGCTGAATGGTGCGAAAACGACCGGGGAATTCCCCGGTCGATTCGCAAGAGTTGTTTGCGGCATTCATAGCTCAATAGCCAAATGTTAATTCGGCACCAAAAACATCCGGATTGATGATTCCTTTCGGAAAAATCTCAAACCTACGGAAATGCTCCAAAGTAAGTAAATTTTTACTTTTTACCAGAAAATCAGGTGCAGGAATACCTTTTACAATGATTTTGTCGAAAGCCGGCTGACCTTTTACATAAATATCATCAATTTGAAATCCCAATCTTTTTGCCTCCAGAATAGAGGCTGAAGCTTGTTTCAAAAAGGATTTGTCGAGGCCCGGATGTGAAAGTCGTTTCATTAATGCTGTTTCAAATTGCTTTAAATCTGCCATGGTAATAAAGTTTTAATAAATGAACCCTGAGAATACGCAGGGTAATCGCAACCCAAAAAAGGTTTTACAAAATTGAGCAGAGTATGCGATTTATTTTAAGGTGTTTTTGCTGATTTAAGCAGATAAAAACACCTGATTACATATTTAGGTATTTTTACCAAAATTTACAATTGGCTGAAGATGCATCAATTGAAAATTGAGTAGCTCGGTTTGATCCTTTTTTGATTATTCACATAAAAACATATTCTTATCCCTTTCGATGCGGTGGTTTCAAATACTTTCCGTCAACTTAAAAAGGATCAGAAAATTTCTCATTCTGAAGGAAATTGGTATCTGTCAGGGTATTAAGAAAAGCCTCTAAAGCCAGTTTTTCTGTATTCGATAAATTAAGTCTGCGTGGCCCACCACCATTTTGATTTCGTAGCCCGGGATCCAGATTAGGGTGATTTTGAACCCCGCTATTATAATGCTCTATAACCTGAGCAAGTGTTTGAAAACGCCCATCATGCATATATGGAGCACTTACACCTATATTTCGTAAAGAGGGCGACTTAAATTTGCCAAGATCTCCCCTGTTTTGTGTAGTTTCAAAAACTCCCAAATCCGTAGTACTTGTGGCATCTAAGCCATTGTTAAAAGGCCCGTTTGCAGGAGTGATCATAGCATCCGTTGCGTGGCAACGGGCACAATCGCCACCTTGTTGACCACGACCAAAGAAAATTCGCTTGCCAAGATTTTCCGCAGGAGTAAAATTTGGAAAGTCTTCATTGGGATTATTCACTTTGGCCCGACCTACATCATATTTACTTTCAAAACTTACCAAGGAACGTACGAATTGGGCCAAAGCTTTTGATATACGATCACTTGTAATGTTTTCATCACCAAATGCATTTCTAAAAAGAGGTGCGTAAAAGGCTTGATTTTGAACTTTACTTATAAGCGTTTCGAGACTGAGACCCATTTCCACCTCATCCTGAATTGGCATCAAAACCTGATCTTCGAGTGTAGCGGCACGCTCATCCCAGAAAAACCTTCCTGACTCGTAAAACCGGGCATTGGTAAGACTCATGGAGTGCCTTCTAGTTTTACCACCGGCAAAACCATCGCTTTGAACCTTAGTATCCGAAAATCCATTGGCCTGATGATGACAAGAAGCACAGCTCACTATGTTGGTTTTACTGAGCTGTTTGTCATAAAAAAGTACCCTTCCCAATGTAGCACCCGCATTGGTAATGGGATTATCCTCTGGCATATTATCATTATCCAAGACCGCATTATTTCCCGGGCCCTGCCCTCTCATTCCGAAAAAAGCCGGAAAGTTTACAGACACATATTCAAATTTTCCAATATTAATCTGCGACAAAGCATTCGTACTTTCGGTAAGAACTTCATCCGTAGCCGGGCTTTGGCAAGCATTCAGAACGAATAACAAAAAATACAATAAAACGAATTTTCCTGATCGATTCATGAGTTAATAGTTAATGTTAGGATTGGATGCATTAATGAAAAAAAACTTGCTCCTTTAACTTTTTTTAACCGAAATATATTATAGATGCCTCCCGTCTAAATACTTTTTACAGTGCATTTTTTAGACCGAATCTGCCAATTTGATTATGGTTTATAACTTTGGGAGGTTTAATATTCCTAAAGGGTTATTTTGGAATAGTGGTTGAATGTTAAAACATAATACAGCTAACTATTTTCTTGATTTTATTTTAAAAATATCTGTCGTTTAAAGTTGAATGTATTATCCTTTTTTAGTTATCCTAAATCCATAATTTGTAACTACTTAGTACTTTGAAAACATGATTTTTAATTTGAATTTATTCAAATTAAATCTTAAAAAGCTTCATGAAAGTAACAAATCATTCGGTTGTTCAATTAACCTCAGGCGATTAAGAAAAATTGTAAATAAAATTCTATCGGCACCTGGTAATTTCAGTTATATTATTCATTTTTAGTTTAATGTTCAATATTCTGGTTATTAGATTAGTATGTTAGAAAACCTTATCTTTCTAATTTTTCAAATTGATTTAAATTTTTATTATTTCAAAAAGCATTCAAATTATTAAATAAGTCATTTATTGAACCTGCCATCAAAAAACGAATACAATAATCTTCATTCCCTAAAAAATCGATAAATTGAAATTTAATTCAACCCTTGTATGAAATACTGTTCTATTCTGTTCTTTTTCCTAATTATTTCAAACCCCCTCTTTTCTTCTGCTCAAAATTACCAGGCAGATGTAATTATCTATGGTGGCACCTCCGCAGCTGTTACAGCGGCTGTTCAGGTAATAAAAATGGGTAAAAGCGTTATTGTAGTTTCCCCCGACAAGCACCTTGGTGGATTAAGTTCAGGCGGATTGGGATTTACCGATACCGGAAACAAAGAGGTAATTGGCGGATTGACAAAAAACTTTTACCAAAGGCTATATCAGCATTATCAAAAACCCGAAGTATGGCAATGGCAAGCCAAAGAAGAATTTGGCAATAAAGGCCAAAATACGCCGGCTCTTGATCCCGAAAACAAAAGCATGTGGATATTTGAACCGCACGCAGCCGAAGGCATTTTCGAAGATTTGATAAAAGAAAATAATGTAACTGTACTTCGGGATGAGTGGCTCGATAGAGGTAATAAGGGTCTGTTAAAAAAAGGTAACAAAATAAGTCAAATTAAAACACTGAGTGGAAAAACCTTTACCGGTGAGGTTTTTATTGACGCCACCTACGAAGGCGATTTAATGGCCACTGCAGGAGTTAGTTATCACGTGGGTCGAGAGGCCAATGCTCAATACGGAGAAATGCACAACGGTGTGCAAACCCTCGTTTTTCAGCATGGTCATTATTTTAAAAAACCCATCGATCCCTACCTGATTCCCGGCAAAAAAGAATCAGGATTGCTACCGGAAATCTCAGCCGAACCACCCGGTGAAAAAGGATCGGCGGATAAAAGATTGCAGGCTTATTGTTTTCGATTGTGCATGAGTAATCATCCGGAAAATCGTATTCCTTTTCCCAAACCGGAAGGGTATGATCCTGCCCGATATGAACTGCTTCGCAGGGTGCTGGTTTCAGGTTGGAGAGAAGTTTTCGATAAATACGATATGGTTCCCAATCGCAAAACGGATACCAATAATCACGGCCCTTTCAGCTCCGATTATATTGGCAAAAACTACAGCTATCCCGAAGCATCCTATGCGGAACGAAAGGCCATTATAAAAGACCACGAAGTTTATCAAAAAGGCTATTTGTATTTTCTGCAAAATGATCCGTCTGTGCCGGCAGAGGTACTCGAAGCTATGCAAAAGTGGGGTTTGGCAGCTGATGAATTCACCGATAACGGAAATTGGCCACACCAGCTTTATATTCGCGAAGCACGCCGAATGATTGGCGAATTTGTAATGACGGAAAAAGATGCACTCGGTCGCACACAAATCGCCAGACCAATTGGTATGGGATCCTATTCGCTCGACTCACACAATGCACAGCGTTATGTAACCAAGGAAGGTTATGTGCAAAATGAAGGAGATATCGGTGTTCACCCCGATCGCCCTTATTCAATCGATTTCGGGGCAATTTTACCGAAAGAAAAAGAATGCACAAACTTATTGGTACCGGTATGCGTTTCGAGCACACATATTGCTTATGGTTCGATTCGTATGGAGCCTGTGTTTATGATATTGGGACAGTCGGCTGCTACTGCTGCCGTTTTGGCAATTGAAAGTAAATCTTCAGTTCAAAAAGTTATTTACGAAAACCTGAAAGCAGAATTATTGAAATATGGTCAAATAGTAAGCAAACCCCAATAGGCATTTAAACGGTATTTGATTTTTATCATTAAAATATACGGCATTTCCTGACTAACTTAAGCGAAATATAAAGAGCTATTTGAATGGAAAAACAAAAAACGGAAAAGTTGAACCAAACACTAAAATGGGTATCGCTAATTTCTCTTGTGATAGTGATACTTTATTTTGGTAAGACCCTGTTTATTCCCTTGTTATTCGGTTTATTGATTGCGATAATAGTCTATCCCATTTGCAAAAAAATGGAAGCCAAAAATATACCCAGAGCGGTGTCCATTACTTTAGCACTGTTTTTCGTTGGCCTTATTATTGGCGGCATCGTTGCACTCTTACAATTCGAAATCCGGATTTTCCTGGGGGAGTTACCGGTTCTTGCCGATAAAACTATTGTCCAATTACGCGGACTAAGCGAAACTTTAGAAAGCTCTTTGGGTATCAATCTGAAAAATCAACAATACTGGCTGGCTAAACTAAGTGAGAACTCGAGTAATTACCTTAATCAAATAATTGGAGGAATATTGAATGCAACCATTTCTACACTTGTATTGGCCATCATTATCCCGATATATGCTGCTCTTTTCCTCTACCATCGCGAGACTTTCGTTCGGTTTCTGGAAAATATCACCTCAACCAGATACCAGGAAAAGCTCCACAAAATACTTCATGAGATCGTGTTCACTTATTTTAAATTTGTGAAAGGTACTTTCTATGTTTATTGTATCGTCGGCGTTTTGAATTCGGCCGGACTTTATTTGCTTGGTATTGAGCACGCCTTTATGTACGGATTGATCGCGGCCTTTATGACCATCATCCCGTATGTTGGTATATTTATCAGTGCGGCTATACCTGTTTCCATTGCTTTTATTACCAAGGATTCTATCTGGTACCCCATTGGTGTTATTTCT
>JAHEBN010000023.1 GCA_024645245.1 Jiulongibacter sp.
AAAAGAGATTGACCCGGATCGGCAGTTAGCCTCAGATGTTCGTATAATTCGTCGTCTTCCTGTTCGTCTATATATTGATTCTCTTCCAATTTTATTTAATTTCGACCTGCAATTTACGCTTTTTAGATTTGGAATCAGAAAAAATCATTCATACACCTACTCCGCTTGTCGAGATTAAGGAGAAACTTTTTGAAGAAAAAGGCCTAAAAGTATATATCAAAAAAGACTACCTCACCCACGACCAAATCTCAGGAAACAAATACCGTAAACTCAAATACAATCTATCTAAAGCAAGAAATACCGGAAAAACAGAACTTCTGACTTTTGGTGGGGCATACAGCAATCACCTCTATGCTTTTGCGGCAGCATGCAAACTCTTTAATTTCAGAGGAATGGCCATAATCCGGGGGGAAGAGTTAAATGAAAACAGCAGCCCCACCTTGCAATTTGCAGATTCTTGCGATATCAATCTGGTATTTGTTAATCGAACTGATTATAGAAACAAACACCTTTTATCACATTTTTACGGTGAGAATTCTTTCGTAATACCCGAAGGCGGAACAAACGAAGATTGCCTACCCGGAATGTCGGAAATGGTAGATGAAATATTAAAAGAAATCAATCCGGATTATATCTGCTGTGCAGCGGGAACAGGAGGAACAGCAGCAGGAATATTATCAAATAGAAATTTCAACGGCAAAGTAGTGGTAATTCCGGTACTTAAAAATGGAGATTTCATTAAAGATGAGATAAGTCACCTGGGAGTAAGAACCCATAGAGCCAGTTTAAAAATACACTATCATTTTGGTGGCTATGCCAAAGAAAACCCGGATTTAATAAAATTTATGCTCGATTTTGAAAGTAAACATACCATTCCGCTGGATCAGGTATATACGGGTAAATTATTTTTTGGTGTTTATGATTTAATTCAAAAAGATCAATTTAAACCAGGCTCTACCCTTGTGATTTATCATTCTGGTGGACTTCAGGGACGCAAAAAAAGCCTGCCGTAAAATACAGCAGGCTTTTAACCCCAAAACTATTCTCTTTACCTATTTCTTATTTTAAAGAAGCTAAAACATTTACCTTCCCTTCTTTAATTGAATCATGTGCTTTTAGTTGAATGTAAATCTTATTAGGATTAACTGTATTATCAAGTGCCAAAGCCATTGTTTCCTGACCTAGCGGATTGATAAAATAATATATATTATTCAATTTCACTGCTGCCCTTGCATTTGAAAACTCAGAAGCTGAATCAAAACGTAACGGCACTACAACCTCTCCGATTTGATTTATATATCCGTATTTCCCATCTTTTTCGACTACTGCCAATCCCTCATTAAATGAGCCAATATTGGTATATGTAGGTGTTAAAACCTGCTCTCCTTTTTGATTTAACAAGCCCCATGCACCATTTTCTTCGAATGCATATAGCAAAGAATTAGTTTCAATTGCATTTTTCAGGTTGGCAATTTTCACTGTTCCTTTTTTGCCTATTATTCCATATTTACCATCTTTCATAAATAGTGCTGTACCATTATTAAATTCGGATACATTTTCATAATCGAAAGTAGTTATGTATTTACCGTTAGTTAACAATATAGCTGCTTTATTGCCTTGACGCACAGTGGCTTTCCCTTCTTTAAAGTTAGAAGCAAAATCAAAATCAGCCTCAATTATTAATTCGCCGGCTTTGTTAATATAACCCCATTTATTATTAATCATAACCGGGGCAGTTCCTTCCCGAAAAGACATGGCTAAATCGAAATTTGGAGCAATTACTTTCTCGCCTTCAATATTTATAAAACCCGTTTTTCCATTCTCTTTTATAACAGCAAGTCCCTCATTAAATGCCATGGCGAATTCATACTTGGCCGGAAGGGCTTCTTTACCATCCATATCTAAAAAACCGAATTTTCCATTATTCCTAAAAAGAGCCAGACCTTCTTGAAATGGTTCAATATAATCATATTTCAAGTCTGTAATTTTATGACCTGTAGTATTTATTACTCCATATTTAGAATTTGATCTTACCACAGAAAACCCTGAATTAAAATCAGTAACTTGATCGTATTTACATTCAATTTGAATTTTTCCGTTTTTGTTCAAAAATCCAAACTGCCCATTGATCATTATTTTGGACAAGTCTTCTTTAAACCTATAGCCTGCATTAAACTTTCCAGTAATGTTAGCAGTAATTGGAAATGCAAAAATAACGGCTAATGCAAAGCCGAAAATTATTTTTGATGAATTGGTATTTTTATTACTCATAGCTGTTTTAGGTATACGATTAGGGATGTTACAAATGCCATGCCAAGATCAGGAACAAATCTATTTTTGGTAACGCTTAATAAGTTTTTATAAGACTTAAATGCTGATTATTAAGTATTTATATGTAAACAATTTTTGATTAAAAAAATAAAGAGATACATGAGAATATAATTGCCAGTTTTCCTTTACCGCGTATATCTTTCCAGTTAATGGATTTGGCATACTTTTTGACAAAGGGGAAAAATACTGAAAACTGAATAAAACGTTTTTTTTATGTGCGTGCCGCTTATTATTTGATCGACTTATAAGTTCGTTTTATACTTATTCAAAAAACATAAAGCTTAATTTCCCTAAATTTGTTAATCACTAATTCAACATTCAATAAATGAAATCTGCGATCTTTTCTGTAATCCTTGGGATATTACTTCTGAATACATTCACCTACGGCCAGGAAAATACCAAACCCAGTATTTATATTAATTGTCAAAAAGCCCGTTGTTACGAAACATTTTTATTCACTGAATTGAGTTATTTTGAAATTACACGCGATTTAGCTGCAGCAGATATCCAAATTTTAATCAGAGATCAGGGAAATGCTTCCGGTGGAGTTAATTATCAATTAAATTTTATTGGTCAAAAATTATTGGTGGGGAAAGATTACCTGATAGAGTTTAACACAGAAATGTCGGACACAGAGTCTTTGGCAAGAAAAAAACTATTGAATCACATCAATCAAGGATTAATTTATTATTTATTGGGTACCGACTATTTTAAGGATTTAGAATCAAGTTTTCCAAAATACTCTAAAGGGAATACACAAAATTCTAAAAATGAAACAGATCCTTGGAACCGATGGATTTTTGGTATTGGGGCATCTGGTGTATTGGATGGTGAAAGTAATAAAAAGGCCGTTAGGCTTTCGGGAAATGTACGTGGTGGAAGAACAACAGATGATTCTAAATTCAGCTTTTACACCTATTTCAATAACAAATCAAACTCAGTAACCATTGATCAGGTTACAGAAAAGGTAAAAGTTTCCGATTATGGATTTAATGCACTTTATGTTGCCAGTTTTTCTGATCATTGGTCGGTTGGTGGTTTAATAAAAGGATTTCACTCCATTTATTCCAACATAGATTTTTCCAATTCTCTGGCACCAGCTGTAGAATATTCCATTTTCCCGGTTGAAGACTTTAATAAGAAACAATTCAGGTGGATATATCAGGCCGGTTATCGTAAACTTAACTATATAGAAGAGACTATTTTTGATAAAATGACTGAAGGATTGCCTTACCAACAAGTCACGGGAATTTTAGGAATTACAGAGCCTTGGGGAAACTTTTCCGCTGAATTGAACGGTTATCAATACCTTTCTGATTTAGAAAAATACCGATTAAGTCTTGAATTAGAATTATCGTGGAGAATTACTCAAGGCCTGGCCTTAAGATTTTATGGTACAGGTAGCCAGATTAAGAATCAAATTTCCCTGGCAAAAACCGAAACCAGTACTTCTGAATTGTTGCTTGGTGGGCAGCAATTACCTACCTCATTTGATTATTACACTTCTTTTGGATTAAATTACACCTTTGGTTCTTTAAAAAACAGTATTGTGAATCCGAGATTCTCGGGTGTAAATTAAACCAAAGCTGCAGCGTACTGCATTTGGTAAAGATTATTGTAAAATTCACCTTTTGCAAGAAGTTCTTCGTGGGTACCGCTTTCTACTATTATTCCTTTATCTACCACCACTATTTTATCCGCTTTCTGAATGGTACTTAAGCGATGAGCGATAACTATGGCTGTTCGTCCTTTCATCAACACATCTATTGCTTTTTGAATCAGTTCCTCCGATTCTGAATCAATGGATGATGTAGCTTCATCTAAAATTATAATATCCGGATTCTGTACCATAGCCCGCACAAATGAGAGCAATTGCCTCTGTCCAACGGATAGAGTAGCTCCACGTTCCATTACATTGTAGTCGTAATTACCGGGCAACTGCATGATGAAATCGTGTACACCAACCATTTTAGCTGCTGCCACTATTTTCTCATCAGAAATGCTATTATCTCCTAGCGTTATATTGTTTCGTATCGTATCTGAAAATAAGAAAACATCCTGAAGAACCATTCCTATCTGCGTACGAAGAAAAGATAGTTCGTATTCTTTTATATCAATATTATCTATTTTTATGCTCCCTTTATTTATATCATAAAATCGGGAAATAAGGTTTACAATAGAACTTTTACCAGCACCAGTCGCACCAACAAAAGCGATGGTTTTGCCTTTTTCTACTTCAAATGAAATATCTTTTAAAACATAATTTTCCGCATTATAGGCAAACCATACATTCGAAAAACTTACTTTCCCTTCTAGGGGTGTAACAATTTTTCCATTATTTGGCGTAAAATCGTCGCTATCAAGTAATTTCAAAATACGATCGGTACTTACAATACCCATTTGCAAGGTGTTTACACGATCCGCAATCATACGTATCGGCCTGAAAAACTGGTTAATAAACATAATGAAAGCCGTGACCGTACCATAAGTGACATTCAAATTAACTATTTCTCTTGCTCCATACCACACCACAAGGCCTGTACCTAATGCCGCTATAACTTCGGCAACAGGATAATAAATACTATAATATAAAATGGACCGGATATTTGCAGAACGATGATGCTTGTTAATTTCTAGAAATTTTTTGTATTCCTGATCTTCTGAGTTAAATATTTGGACCAGACTCATTCCGGTGAGATGCTCCTGTACAAATGAATTCAGGTTAGAAACCGCATTTCTAACCAGATTGAAAGATTTCTTGATCTTTTCCTTAAATACATAAGTACTGATCAACATAAAGGGAATGGTGGATAGAGAAATGAGTGAGAGTCTCCAATCTGTATAAAACATAACCGAAATGATCAATACCAATTGTAAAATATCACCAGCAATTGCCGCAAAGCCCGAGCTAAAAACTTCTGAAAGCGTCTCTATATCAGAAATAGTTCGTGTTACCAAACGGCCGATTGGGGTGTCATCGTAGAATTTAAGTCTTAGGTGCAGGATTTTTTCATAAAGTTGAATACGAATATCTCTTATTATGTGCTGCCCAAGCCAACCCGCCAGGTAGGTATTAAAGAAAGCAAAAAATGAACTTATAAACAGATAAATAATCATTACCAATAACATGGTAATTAATCCATTACGATCACCATTACTGATTGGAGTATCAATGGTGTATTTGATCAAAAGCGGTAAAAGTGGAGAAAGTAATGCCCCAAAAATGATCATTACCACCAAAGTAATGAAACGGGCTTTATAAGGTGAAATAAATTTAATGAGCCTTCCGAGAACTTCTTTATCGAAAATTTTCCCGCTTAATTTTTCTTCCTGCAAAACAGAATAGTTTTAGGTTTATAGCTTATCAAACTGCTAAAATAGTAAAATCGTTCGGGAAATTAACGACAGTTATTGCCGCTTGGTCTTCATTCCATAAAAAAGTTCTTCCCAAAAACCATAGCCGTAAGCAACATGCTGAACAAACACGGCAATTGCAGATAAAACACCAATTTTGATATTCCTTTCTCTGATAGTTGAATCTAATGCTAACAGTAAAAAATACATAAGATAAAAAGATAGAAATATCATGGAATATTTGAAAGAAACAAAAATCAGGCAAATCCCGGAAAATAGTCCAAGCATAAAAATTACCGGAAACAAATGCACAATTTTTACAGAAATATTATAATTCCTTTTCAATTGGATTCTTGTTTGACCGAAACTTCTGATTTGCTTAAAGAAATCAAAGAAGTTACCTCTTCTTTTATGATAAACGTACGCTTCCTGAATAATATCTTTATGGATTGAAAGTAAATCAAGTCTATTATTAATTTCCATATCCTCTCCCATATCCCTTTTCTTAAATCCCCCGATTTGATCAAATATTACTTTTTTTATACCCATATTAAAACTCCTTAACTGATAAGAACCACCCACATTTTTCTTTTGGCTTCTTATTCCACCAGTCGACAAAAATGAAGTCATTGCATAATTAAGGGCAATCTGAATGTCGGTAAAATCAGAATGGGCTTTATCCGGTCCACCAAAAGCATCCAATGTTTGGTCTTTTAGTTTATTGTATACATTTAAGAAGTAATCTGTAGGCACTATTACATCCGAATCAAAAAATATTAGCCAGGGTGAGTTTACCATGGAGGCCCCTACATTTCGGGAAAAGCCTTGTCCGGTATTTTCTTTATATAAATAACGGATATTTAATTTATCCTTAAAGTTTTCACAAATCGATTGGCAAGTCAAGTTGGAGCCATCCTCAATTATAATGACTTCAAAATCATTATAGGACTGCATTTCTAAACTTTTCAAAAGTTCCTCAACTTCATTTGGACGGTTATATACCGGAACTATGACTGAGAACTCAGGCATTTTTCAGAGCAGTTTCTAAACTTAAGCGATGAGCTTTTACAATTTTCCGAATTAAGCGATCATCTATGGCGGCAGAAATAAATAAACTCTCAAATTGAGAGGGTGCAAGATAAACCCTGTTTTCCAACATGGTTTTAAAATACCTTCCAAATAAAGCTGTATCCGAAGTCTTGGCGGTTTCCATATCTATTACCTCACTATTTGTAAAGAAAAGACTATACATCGAGCCAATCTGATTAATTGTGAAGTTCAAACCCATTTCTATCATCACTTTCCTAAGCCCTGATACTAACTCAATTCCAGATTCATCTAATTGTTGATAAATCTCTGGCTTGTCACGTAATTGATTTAACATTGCGTATCCTGCGGCCATAGCAATAGGATTTCCTGAAAGCGTACCTGCTTGATAAACCGGACCTTCCGGACTAACAAAATTCATGATTTCGGTTTTCCCACCATAGGCACCCACGGGCATTCCGCCGCCTATAATTTTCCCGAGAGTTGTCATATCAGGCATTACGCCAAAACGCTCCTGAGCACCACCTGCTGAAAGTCGAAAGCCGGTCATTACTTCATCGAAAATATATACAATACCTTCTTCGCTACAGATTTCCCTAAGTTTTTGTAAAAATCCTGTATGAGGCAAAACACAACCCATATTACCTACCACGGGTTCGATAATGAGTGCTGCGATCTTACCTTTATTCTGTGCAACAATTTGTTTTACCGCTTCGATATCATTGTAAGGCACAGTAAGCGTATCGATTGCCGTTCCTTTAGTTATTCCCGGGCTATCGGGAACGCCCATAGTCATTGCACCACTTCCTGCTGAAATCAGGAAAGAATCTCCATGACCATGATAACAACCTTCAAACTTCAGGATTTTTTCTCTACCAGTATACCCTCTTGCTACTCGAATAGCCGACATAGTAGCCTCTGTACCCGAGTTTACCATACGAACTTTTTCAACTGAGGGCACCATTTCTGTAATTAAACGTGCCATTTCAACTTCTATGGCAGTAGGTGCACCAAAAGAAAAAGACTTTTTTATGGCTCGTCTTACCGCATTTTCTACTTGTTTATTTGCATGTCCCAGAATCATTGGCCCCCAGGAATTGATCATATCAATATACCGGTTACCATCAACATCTTCAATCCAGGCACCTTTGGCACGCCTAATAAACAATGGCTGGCCACCAACGGCCTTAAATGCCCTTACTGGCGAATTAACACCACCAGGAATATATTCTTTTGCTTTTTCAAAAAGCTGAAGACTCTTACTTGTCATTAATTAATTATTTTGTACCTCAAAATGCCCCTCGTTAAATTTCACAACAGGCACTTTTTTATTATCATTGCTATATCCGGAATAATCAAAACCGCATAAGGTAAATTCATCCAAGAGATAGCTATCATTCATGTTCAGTCTGAAGATTTCTTTACCTTCCATCAGCATTTTGGAATAAAATATCACAATATCATAGCCCAAATAAGCATAATAAGAAGGAATCATATTCATTTCCTTTTGAAATGCCTTCTTGAAAGTTTTCACCTGATCCTTCTCATAATCTACAAAATCAGGATAAATTAGAAACAACTCCCGCTGAAGAACATTCCGAGAAACTTTATCAAAATTGAATGAACCAGAGGTTGAAACCAAAGAGACAAAGTTGTAATTCCTTAAACCAAGAGTTCTAATAATTTTTGAACCAAATTCTTCATCGCCGGTAAAAAATACATGGCCGGATTTTAGAGAAAGGCCAATTGAATTATCACTTATGAACTTTTTGTATTCTAAAATTTTAAAACCCAGTTTAAGGGCCTCTGATTTATAGCTGGCAGCCATAATCGAATCTTTACGATATTTACCAAAATAAATGGATACCGTTTTTTCTTTGGTTTTTTCCATCATCAAAGTCAATGCTTTCGAGGCTTGCATATCAAAAGATGATTGTGCCAGGAAAATCGTTTTTGTATCTGTAATCAGATCAATATTATTGGACAAAGGATGAACCTGAATAATCTTATTTTTCATAGCAAAAGCCTCAGCCTCCTTGTTGGGCCCGGGATATAATGGCCCAATAAACACATCCAGATTTCCTAAACCTTTTTCAGATTTTAAGCGACCAAAATCTTCCGTTTCTTTTCCTACGTCAAAAGCTACCAGATTTACAGGTTTGTTCTGGGTTTTCAATTCTTCCGCCGCGATTTTCATACCGGCATATAAATCAAAAACATATTGATTGGTCTTTACATTGCCGTTTTTAAGATCAAAAGGCAAAAATACGCCGATATCAATTGTACCGTCTTCAAAGGATTCCGAAAAATTCCCTGACTTACCAGATTCGAAAGCATTTGAGGTATCTTTTAATTTGTATCTATTGGTCAGTAAATCAGAAAGCTGAAGTTCTTGCTTGGTATTATAGGGTTTTTCCTGAATTCGATGCACCAAAGTCTCCGCTATTATTTTTTCATTCGGAAACTTCTCGTTCAGGCTTTTAAGTAATTCAATACTCTTTACAGGTTTAATATAAAACTCCTCGGCAGTTTGCAGATTTGATTTTATTATTTGATCGTCAATTCGTTCTGCATTGCTAAATGCCTCGTCAAAATAGTTTTCTTTAAAATTAGCCAAAACATATAAATATCTTGCCTCATCAATTTTTTCCCAGTCAGGAAAACGGGTAAACAAATCCCTCAGCTTAACTCTGCTTTGATAATAATCACTAAGTTCATAAGAGCATAAAGCATGATAATAAAGTGCATAAGGCACCACCGGATTATCATTCCCTGATCCGGTTAATGGTGATAGCCGTGCTTTAGCATTATCAAATTGATGATTAGCGTAAAGCTGAACTGCATCTTTATATGCCAGTAAATAGGCATTATCGGATAGTTGAGCAAACGAAGACCCCCCAAGAAATAAAAGGAATACAAAATATTTCATAGAATGAAAATTAGACAGACTTTGACTAAAAACAAAACTATTTTTTATTGTATTCCTTGTTTCGGGATAAATCATTTATTTTTTCGTTTCTTAAGACTTTCTGCCTTTTGCTTATTTAATTCTTCCTGTGTCTGAAGTTGTTTTTGAAGATAATCAGCAAACTTATTCGTCTTTTTAGGTTTCGTGTGAAAATTTTTCTTGTTCTCGTGAAGAATGTTTTTGATTTTATCTTCGTCAATAAAACGCTTAACTAATAATTGCTGGCCAATAGTAACTACATTGGAAACCAGGTAGTAAAAACTTAAAGCAGCTGGAAAGCTATTCAGAACAAAGAAAAATACCAATGGGAAAATATAGGATATTTTTTTCATATCTATAGGTCCCGGTTGATCAGGAGTTACCTGATTATTGTAATAGGTAAATGCAAGGCTAGACGCAGTCATCAAGACCACAAATAAACTTATGTGGTTTCCGATTACTGGCAAATCAAAACCCCAGCTAAGTGGAGAATCATAGGTTGAAAGATCACTTGCCCATAGAAAACCCTTTTGCCTGAACATGATCATATTAGGAAAAAGGAAGAAAACAGACATTAATATCGGCATTTGTAATACCATAGGAATACATCCACTAAGTGGGCTTACACCAACTTGTTGATATAGTTTCATGGTTTCCTGCTGAACTTTTACAGCATCATCTCCTACCCTTTCCTTTATCTCAGCAATCTCTGGACCCAACACTCTCATTTTGGCCGAACTTACATAAGATTTATAAATCAATGGAGTAAGTGCAGTTTTAATAGCCAATACAACCAGGATTATCAAAATACCATAATTGGTAATAAACTTTTCAAACCAATTAAATAAAGGCACAAAAATGAATCTGTTAATAGGTTTAACAATATCATAACCCAGATACAAATTTTGATGAAAATCATTCCCGATGGCCTTTAGTATACTGAATTCGTTTGGACCAAAGTAGAATTTAAAATTCCCATTCCCGGTTTTAAGATTATCCAATGGTATTGCAGCTGAAATCATTGCATCTTTTACCACCATAGAATCTTCGAGAGGTGTTTTTAAATCAATATTTAGCGATTTAAAAAATGAATTTTCTGAGATAATCCCCGAAGTAAAATATTTCTGTTTGAAAGAAATCCATTTAACATCTTCGCTTACACTTTCCTTATTATCACCGTTGCTTCCTAATCCTAAATCTTCGAAAGATTCTTCCGCAGTATAATAGTTAACCTGAGCAGCTTTCCGGTTTTCTTTTAAATCATGTTCTAGTTTTTTGAGCTTATTTTCCCATGAAAATTTTATAGGTTCATTCTTAATTAAACCATCCGTATTACTTAATTTAAGATTATAATCTACATCATAAGCATTTTCATTTAATTGGTAGGTCTGCTCGATAAGTTGTCCATTACCAATATCTGCCGTGAATGTCACTTTATTTTTATCTTGCTCACCAACTTGATAAAACAAATTTGCCAGGTCGATATTACCAAAATTGGTAGCGGCTTCTAACTTCAAAGTAGAATTCTGATCATCTATTAAAACCATGGGCACTTCTTTACCCGATATAAATGAATCGTAGGTCTTGTATTTCTTTAATGTTACCTTAGCTATTTTACCGCCTTTCGTATTCAAATCAACAATTAAGTTCTCATTCTCCAGTGTGATTATTTTATCATCTCCGCTCATTACTTTTGAAAATGAACCAAACTGACTTTTTAAAGCGGCTGTATCTGTTATAATTTGAGCTACTGGATTCAGTTGAGATTCCGTATTGGCTTCTAACTTTATTTCTGTTTTTGGCTTTTCTGTTGAAATTTCTTCGGCCGGAGTATAAAAATACATGTACCCACCGTACATCAAAATCATAAGTATAAAACCAATGATGTAGTTCTTATCGAATTTTTCCATTTAGGATTTTTAAAGATTCTATTAAAATTTCCGCAAAATTGGCAAAAAACTTTGAGGAGGCATAGAAAAAAGGAGGAATGGTTGATTTTACTGTTGAAAATAAGCTATTCGGAATATTAATTTAAAGGAATAATCCAATTATCGGGAATTCCGTCTTAAATTATCCAACAAAATACCTGTCGCCACAGCAGCATTTAAAGATTCGGCATATCCATAAGCCGGAATAGTGAGTTTTGCATGGAGCATGTTGGATACATTTTCGGAAATCCCATGAGATTCACTACCTATTACTAATATACCCGATTGGGGAAAATCGTATTTATGTACATTTTCCCCATTTAAAAAAGCACCAGCGATATTGGCTTTATCCTTTAAAAATTCTGTTAAACTTGTGTAAAATACATTAACCCTGGTAAAAGAACCCATTGTGGAAGAAATTACTTTCGGGTTGTAAAACTCCACGGTATCTTCCGAGCAAACTATGTTTTTAATTCCGTACCAATCTGCCAAACGAATTATTGTACCTAAATTACCGGGATCGCGTATGTCATCTAATGCCAGAATCCACTCTTCATGATCTAAATCAGCTTGTCTTTCTTCTTTCATTTTAGCAACTGCCAATCCATAAGTATTATTTTTAAAAGTGCTTATTTTGTCTAGTTCCGCTGGTGTGCAGGCATATATTTCGCCTGAGTATTGAGTTTCAATTTCGTTAATTTGTTTATTGAGGCAAACAAACTCCATCTCAAAATCAGACTTTAAAAGTTCTTCCATAGACTTTTTACCTTCAACCAAAAATCGATTGAATTGCTTCCTGTATTTTTTATTATGTAATGATTGAATGTATTTTTGCTGTTGTTTACCAAGTATTATCACAATTTCAGTCTGTTTTTTCGTTAAAAGCAAATGCTAAATTAAGTGGTCTTAATCATTAACCTATCGGTATTGAAAACATTTTTGAAATACATCCCACTGCTGGCATTTTCAATGACAATATTTTCCTGTAGTCGTGAGATTCAACTGGAAAAAGATCAATACCTCCTTTCTAAAATTGAATTTACAGGTAATGAGAAAGTATACAACGAGACCCTGGAAGATTTAATCCCTTTAAATCAAAAACCCAATACCCGCCCACTTGGCTTGCCTATAACACCCCGAGTTGCTTTCTACAATATTGGTTTGAATAATTTTAAACCCGAAAAAGAAAAAGAAAGGATGGAATTATTTCAGGCCAGACTTTCCACATTGCCATCGGATTTTAGCGGAGTAGTAAAAACAGAAAGAATAAAACAAAAACTACGTAAAAAGATTAACAGAAGTCAGGAGAATCTGGATTCGGGATTAAAATGGTTTTGGAGAAACCTGGGTGAGCCACAAGCCATTATTTCTGAAAGTCAAATAGAAAACACAACCAATATCATCATAAAATTCCTTCATGATACAGGCTTTAAAGACGCCATTGCCACCTTTTCAATCGATACATTGATTACCAATGATAAAGTAAAAGTAACCTATAGAATACATGAAGGGCAAGTCTATACCATAGATTCAGTGCGATTCCTGATCGACGACTATCGTTTAGATAGTGTAATCCGATCTAATATTTCAGAAACTTTTCTAAAACCAGGGTCAAATTTCGATATCAGGTTGGTAGAACAAGAAAAATTGCGGATTGAAAATCTGGCTAAAAGTAATGGATATTATAATTTTCTTAATCAATATATTGAGCACAGAGCGGATAATGAAACTCACAGTGAAAAAGACTTCATAGAACAAAAACACGGGATTCTGGAGCTTGAAATTAATAACCCAACAGGCAGGAAAATTCACCCTTATTATCGAATTAATGAAATAGTGTTCAAAGGATTTGATCCATATCAGGAAGCCTCAACGATTTCGCCAGACACTACAGTACTTAATGGTATAAAATACATCACCCTAAACAAAAGAATTCCTATCAGATTACTTGACAAAAAGGTGGTATCAAGACCCGGACAGCTATACAGCCTGGGTAAAATAACAGAAACTCAAAGGCAAATCGGATTGCTCAACCAGTTTTCATTTGCCAGCTCGCAGGTAAATCCGATAAACGAAGAATTATTAAATCTGGAATATTTCGCTCCTATGCTGGAAAAATATACTTTAAGTACGGGGCCCGGAATCAATCATATTTACAACGGCGGCACTGGTTTCCTGGGTTTTGGTATTCCGGCAACACTTACAGCCCGTAATCTTTCAAAACGACTGGAAATATTTGAAGCAGCCGGCCGAGTGTTCTTTGAAGGACAGCCATCGCCTTTAGACGCAAATACGATTAAAGGAAGTTTAGAAATAGGCTCAAATTTTACCATTACCTATCCCAATATCACATTCTTTGGAAAAGACATTAACAAACTCACACTAAAAAACCCCAGATCACAATTCGGGGCTGGTTTTAATTATTCAGAACCATTTTGGGGCAATCGATTAAATTTTAAAGTAAATAGTAATTATTCCTGGCAACCTGCATTATTTACTACGATTTACCTTTCTGTTTTAGATGCCAGTTTGGTGAATACAAATTATAATTTAAGAAATGAAGCCGGCCTGCAATTTTACAATAGCCTGGTAGAGCAACAAAAGTTGGGCAATAATTTAAAAGTAACCTTTGACCCGCAGTTTGTTTCCAGCATTAACATGTCCTATATTTTTAATAATCAAAGTCCACAAAAACCGTATTCCAGCTCCAGATTCCTCCGGATTTTTGGAGAATCCGGTGGAACTATTCAGAATTTCTTTAAAAATAAAGACAGGATAAACCTGATAGAAACACTTTTCCCCTTACGCCAGGACTTTAATTCTCCTGATACTGTACGAGCTTATTTTCGATTTGTAAAAGTGAATTTCGATTACAGACGTTATTTCAATATAAGTCCAAACAGCAGTTTTGCGTATCGTATTAACATTGGGATAACCAATCCCTATGGCAAAAACAAATCATTGCCGTATGAAAAAAACTTTTTTGCCGGTGGATCAAACAGTGTACGTGCCTGGTCGCCTCGTTCTCTCGGCGTGGGTTCTGCCCGCCCTGATACAGCGGCGGGAAATGTAATTCCTCAACCCGGTGATATTTTATTAGAAGGTAGTTTTGAATACCGCAAAAAAGTGGCCCGCCTATTCGGTGATATTCAATTGGCTACTTTTATTGATTACGGCAATGTTTGGAAATGGTATCAGATAGAAACAGAGTCCAAAATAAACAAGGCTAACTTTGCAATGGATCGGTTTTACAAGGAATTTGCAGTTGGTACCGGTTTTGGAATTCGGTATGATCTTACTTATTTCCTATTCAGGTTTGACTGGGGTATAAAAATAATCGACCCATCGAGAAACCCTGGAGATCGATTTGTACTGGATAATTTCAGCCTTAGAAAAGACCCTGTTACCGGAACAAAACCTTATGGATTGCAGTTTAACCTTGGAATTGGATACCCTTTCTAAGTTACTTTATGGATTTATTTCCACCTGATTTTTGCAAAAATATATTACCACTTGATGGTGAATTGTACTACCACCCTACTTATTTCAGCGAATTGGCCGACAATTATTACGAAACCTTATTGGAGGAAATTGCCTGGAAAAACGACGAAATTATCCTATTAGGAAAAAGAATAATAACTAAAAGAAAAACTGCCTGGTATGGTGAGCCGAATGCTATTTACAAGTATTCAGGTGTTGTTCATACTCCCTTACAATGGACAATTAACCTATTGAATATAAAAGAGTTAGTTGAATTACATACAGGCTCTGTTTATAACTCATGCCTTTTGAACCTATACCACGATGGATCAGAAGGAATGGGTTGGCATAGCGATAATGAGAAGGAATTAGAGGCTGGATATTCTATTGCTTCCCTAAGTTTTGGAGCCGAACGGAATTTTGTATTTAAGCACAATCACCTAAATCAAAAATTAGACATTTTATTGCAGAATGGAAGTTTATTAGAAATGAAAGGGGCAATTCAGCAAAGATGGAAGCATGCTTTACCCAAGACTAAACGAGTTAATTCACCTAGAATTAATCTCACTTTCCGAAAAATCCAAATAAACTAAGTCTTGAAAACTTCTTTAAATTTAGTTAAAAATAACCTGCCATTCTGTCAGTATTGATTACCTTTGCTTTTGAATTTTATTATAAAATTAAAATGAACAAAGCTGAACTTTCGAAAGAAGAACTGGCTAACCTGGATGAAGCCCAAATTTCAACAAACGAAAACTCAACCGGAAAAAGGAAATTATACATCGAGAGTTATGGATGTCAAATGAATTTTGCTGATAGCGAAATTGTGGCATCTATACTTCGTAATGACGGCTTTAGTACAACCTCTGATCAATCGGAAGCAGAACTTATCCTTATTAATACGTGTGCCATTCGCGACAATGCAGAGCAAAAAGTAAGAAAAAGGCTGCAGGCACTTAATGCATTAAAAAGAACCAAGCCCGAACTTAAAATCGGTGTTTTGGGATGTATGGCAGAGAGGTTAAAGCAAAAATTTCTGGAAGAAGAAAAAATGGTGGATTTGGTGGTTGGGCCAGATGCCTATCGTGATTTACCAAAATTGGTTGCTGAAGTGGATGAAGGTCATAAGGCCGTAAATGTTTTTCTATCACGGGAAGAAACCTACGCTGATATTTCTCCTGTAAGATTGGGCACAAATGGTGTTTCGGCTTTTATAAGCATTATGAGAGGTTGCGACAATATGTGCAGTTTTTGTGTGGTGCCATACACACGTGGTAGGGAAAGAAGCCGAGAACCGAAAACCATAGTTGCCGAAGCCATAGATCTTTTCGAAAAAGGTTACCGGGAAGTTACCCTTTTAGGGCAAAATGTGGATTCTTTCAGATGGAAAAACGAATCGGGTGAAGTTCTTACCAATTTTGCTCAATTATTGGAAATGGTTGCTCAAATTTCTCCTGAAATGCGTGTGCGATTCTCAACTTCGCATCCGAAAGACATTACCGATGATGTAATTTACACCATCAAAAAATACGATAACATATGTAACTATCTGCATTTGCCAGCTCAAAGTGGCAGCAGCCGTATTCTGGAATTAATGAACAGAACTTACGACCGCGAATGGTACATTGGCCGAATAAATAAAATCAGAGAAATTCTGGGTGAAGAATGCGGAATATCATTTGATATGATTGCCGGTTTCTGCAATGAAACAGATGAAGATCATCAGGAAACTTTAAGCCTGATGGATTTGGTAAAATTTGATTACGGTTATATGTTTTCCTACTCTGAAAGGCCAGGCACACCGGCAGCAAAAAAACTGAAAGATGATGTTAGCCCTGAAACAAAAGCACGACGGCTAAGCGAAATAATAGATAAACAAAGGGAACATGCCTTATACAGAAACCAGCTTACATTAGGAAAAACATACAAAGTACTAATTGATGGTTTTTCTAAAAAATCAGCGGATTTTTATGCAGGAAGAACAGATCAGAATAAAGTAGTTATTTTTCCAAAAGAAAATCTTAAAATTGGAGAATATGTATGGGTACAGATTAATGAATGTAATTCTGCAACACTAAAGGGTGAAGTAGTCGAAGAAGAACTGGTAAAATGCTGAATAATCAGGAAATACAAAATGTAAAAAACCGATTCGAAATAATCGGTAATGCCCCTTCACTTAACTATGCATTAAGTGTTGCGATCCAAGTTGCCCCCACCGACCTTACCGTTATGATTACCGGTGAAAGTGGTAGTGGTAAAGAATCATTTTCGAAAATAATTCATGGCCTGAGCTCCAGAAAACACGGCCCATTTATAGCAATAAACTGCGGGGCTATTCCTGAAGGCACCATCGATTCGGAGTTATTCGGACATATAAAGGGATCATTTACCGGGGCCTTAGATGATAGAAAGGGCTATTTTGAAACCACAGACAAAGGCACTATTTTTCTTGATGAAATAGGAGAAATGCCTATGGGAACTCAGGCAAGACTATTAAGGGTACTTGAAAATGGCGAATTTATTCCTGTTGGATCTTCAAAAGTAAAAAAAACGGATGTTCGTGTAGTAGCTGCTACCAATGTTAATCTGCTGGATGCTGTTGAAAAAGGCAAGTTCAGAGAAGATTTGTATTATAGATTGAGTACAGTACCCATTAATGTACCGCCTTTAAGAGATCGCGGATTTGATATTGAACTCCTCTTTATAAAATTCAGTACCGATTTTGCTGAAAAAAACAAAATAGTGCCTGTACAGTTAACAGAAGGAGCTCGAAAACTACTAACCAATTTCAGATTTCCGGGAAATATACGCCAACTTAAAAATATTGCAGAACAAATAAGCCTGCTTGAGCAAGACCGGATAATTACCGGTGAATTAATGCAAAAATATCTGCCTGATAATCAACGAAGTGGATTTCCTGCATTATTAAGCCAGTTTGGCGGCGGTAGCGACATTTCAGAAAGAGAAATATTGTATAAAGTCTTGTTCGACATGAGAAAAGACGTTACCGAACTTAAAAAATTGGTTTTCACATTGATAAATGACGGAGAAATAAATCCGGGATATTTGCATAAAAATAATGCTCTTTTTAGTGAAATAAATGGAAGCCATCCCGTAAAAACTGACTTATCTGAGTTAAGTCTTCTTGAAAATCCGGTCATTGTGCCAGAATACAATCCCGAAGATGATAGACACATAGTTACCATAGATAATCTGCAACAGTCCAGAGAAAATGTGGAAGATATCACTCATGAAACAGAAGAAGAATCCTTATCTCTGGAGCGGAATGAGAAAGAAATGATTGTAAAAGCATTACGTAAAAACAATTTTAAACGTAAATATGCAGCTCAGGATCTTGGAATTTCGGAGAGAACCTTATACCGGAAAATAAAACAGTACGACATAGAAGATGAAAAATAAAGTTAAAATTACTCTTTTAAGGAGTTTTAGTCTCTTTGTCTTTACACTTTACTGCTATTCGTGTAAAATATATTCATTTACAGGAACCACTTTATCATCGGACTTAAAGTCCATTACCATTCAGAATTTTTCAATGGCTACTGCCGGCGGACCTCAAAATCTCACCCTTAATTTTAACGAAAAATTAAAAGAATATTATCAGAGAAACACGAATTTAAAACTTGTACCTCAAGAAGGAGACCTTTTTCTGGCAGGAGCAATTACGGCTTATGAGCAATCACCGGTATCTGCCACTGCCGGCGATAAAGCTGCGTTAAACAGACTTACCATTCGTGTAGATGTGCAATTTCAAAACAAACTTACACCAGATGAAGATTTCGAAAAAGAATTCTCATTTTATCAGGATTTCTCACAGGAACAATCTCTAAATGACGTGGAAGCCGCATTAGTGCCTAAAATCCTGGATCAATTAGTCCTTAATATTTTCAACGATACAGCGGCACAATGGTAGATAAAATTACATTCAATTCACTCTTAAGTAAAAAATCCGGTTACAATCAAGATGAATACGACTGGTTGATTAGTAAGCTAAAAGATAATCCCGGATTTTGGCCGGGGCGAAAACTATTCTTAAGACTTTCAGAGGAATTAGAAATTAATGACACCTTCTGGCAAGAACAAAAACAATTATTTGATCATTATTTATCACATTTACTGAAGGAAGAAAAAAAAGTTGAATATAAAAACCCAACACCTTGTAAAACTGAAGAACAAAAGGAAATTCTGGAGAATTACCTTAAATCTCCTGTTTACCTTCCTGATCCGAGGCAACTTTTGCTATAAATATTCAGTATTTACTAACTGACCTGTGTTTTTTAGTAAAAATTGTACTTACTTTGCATCCCAATTATCAAGAATACACAAATACAAGTTTAAAATATGTCAGCAATTATTATTCTTATGATGGTGGTCGCTATATTATTGATCATCGTTATTCTAGTTCAAAATCCAAAAGGTGGCGGCCTTTCAAGTGAGTTTGGAGGTTCTACAAGCCAAATGTTTGGTGTACAAAAAACAGGAGATATCCTGGAACAACTTACCTGGGGATTTTTTGCATTTATTGTGGTAGGTGCCCTTGTTTCGGGAATATTCCTAAAAACAAATGAAAGCTCAAGCAATTCTGAATTCGATGTAGAGCGTTCACAAGCAGCTCCGGTAGCTGCACCTTCTGCATTGCCAGCTGCACCGGCTCAATCAACACCTACTGAAACTTTACCAGCTGCACCAGCTAATTAAGGTTTTAAACAGATATTAAAAAAATCCTGGTTTCTTCGAAATCAGGATTTTTTTATGGTCAATTGCTTCTGACTGTCAATATCTGGATACGGTAAGAATACCTGCTATTAAAAGTAATACGTAAATTAAGCTAATGTACCCATATGCCACGATACAACCAGTTAATGCTTTTTTGGTAAGGGCTTTATCATTATCTGAAAATAAGTTCCCAATAATTCCCAGACAAAATCCCCATAAAAAAGCTGAGATACCCAATGTGTTTTCACTTTCAGAAATAGCCAAAAAAGCATAATTAGCATTGCCGTCTATACCTGCGGTTAAATCCGGCCGACTAGTTGTAATGCTGGTAAGGGTTTTACCCGGATTTTGAAGAAGGTATAATTCGAGTTCAAATACTTTTTTAAATGTCTGTTCTAAATCTGTTGGGTATTCAGTAGGATTTGCCAATGAATTGGAGACCGAAATTGTAAAAAACAAAAAAGCAAAGCAGCCTTTTTTTCTAAAAATGAATTTAGTTTTTATGGATTTTACTGACAGAATAGCACCCAAAACAATGCCAAATCAGGTTGACATTCGCCATTTTTAACACTTTATCCTGACATGCCTGTAAAAATGTCAGGAATGCTCACTTTTATTACCCGTGGCAGATAATTTGATCACCCTATGGCAGATACGTTTTAATTAATCAAAAACCTAAAACAGTTATATAACTATGTCAGTAAATGTTAAACCTTTAGCAGATAGAGTGTTAATAGAAGCAGCTCCTGCTGAAGAAAAAACAGCTTTCGGAATTATCATTCCGGATACAGCCAAAGAAAAGCCTCAAAAAGGTATAGTGGTGGCAGTTGGGCCAGGTAAGAAAGATGAGCCGGTTACCGTAAAAGTTGGTGATTCTGTGCTTTATGGCAAATATGCCGGTACTGAACTCGTAGTTGATGGTAAAGAATACCTGATCATGCGTGAATCTGATATCTACGCAATAGTTTAATTTTCTTTATTCTCCATTTAAATTAAAAATTTTAAAAATTAAAAATCATGGCTAAACAAATCTTATTCGATACAGAAGCAAGAGATAAACTGAAACGTGGCGTTGATACTTTAGCCAACGCTGTTAAAGTAACCTTAGGACCAAAGGGACGTAACGTAATTTTGGACAAAAAATTTGGTTCACCCGCAATCACCAAGGATGGTGTTACTGTTGCCAAAGAGATTGAATTGAAAGATTCTATCGAAAATATGGGTGCTCAACTCGTAAAAGAAGTAGCATCGAAAACAGCTGATCAGGCTGGCGATGGTACTACTACCGCTACCGTTCTGGCACAATCCATATATACAATCGGTGCAAAAAATGTAGCAGCAGGTGCTAATCCGATGGATCTGAAAAGAGGTATCGAGAAAGCTGTAAGTGCAGTAGTGGCCGAATTGAAAAAACAATCTCAGGCTATTTCTTCTTCAAAAGAAATTACTCAGGTAGCAACAATTTCTGCTAACAATGACCACGAAATCGGTAAAATGATCGCCGATGCTATGGATAAAGTTGGTAAAGAAGGTGTTATTACTGTGGAAGAAGCTCGTGGTACAGAAACGGAAGTGAAAACTGTGGAGGGTATGCAGTTTGATCGTGGTTACTTATCTGCTTATTTCGTAACGAATGTAGAGAAAATGGAAGTGGATTTAGACAATCCGTTTATCCTGATCTCTGAGAAGAAAGTATCTTCAATGAAAGAATTGCTTCCTGTATTAGAGCAAGTGGCTCAAACGTCACGTCCTTTATTAATCATTTCAGAAGATGTGGATGGAGAAGCCTTATCTACCTTGGTAGTTAACAAAATCCGTGGTGCTTTGAAAGTTGCAGCAGTTAAAGCCCCTGGTTTTGGCGACAGAAGAAAAGCTATGCTTGAAGATATCGCCGTTTTAACCGGTGGAACTGTTATTTCTGAAGAAAGAGGATTTAAGCTTGAGAACGCAGACCTTTCTATGCTCGGTCAGTGTGAGAAAGTTTTGATCGATAAAGACAATACAACTATCGTAAATGGTGCCGGAGATAAAGATGCCATTGTGGGAAGAGTAAGTCAGATCAAATCACAAATCGAAGCAACTACTTCTGATTACGATAGAGAGAAACTTCAGGAGCGTTTGGCTAAACTTTCCGGAGGTGTTGCGATTATTTATATCGGAGCAGCTACGGAAGTAGAAATGAAAGAGAAAAAAGACCGTGTGGACGATGCATTACATGCAACTCGTGCAGCGGTAGAAGAAGGTATTGTTGCAGGTGGTGGTGTTGCTCTTATCAGAGCACAAGCTTCCCTTGTAGGACTAAAAGGTGAAAATGCTGATGAAGACACAGGTATTGCAATCATCAAAAATGCTATCGAATCTCCATTGAGAACTATAGTAGCTAATGCAGGTGGTGAAGGATCTGTGGTTGTTCAGGAAGTAAAAGCCGGAAAAGGTGCTTATGGATACAATGCCCGCGAAGATAAATACGAAGATATGATCAAAGCAGGTATCATTGATCCTACTAAAGTAACTCGTTTGGCACTTGAAAATGCAGCTTCAATTGCTGGTCTTTTATTGACTACCGAAGCGGTGGTTTCTGAATTGCCAGAAGAAAAAGCAGATATGCCAATGGGTGGCGGTGGTCATCCAGGCATGGGAGGAATGATGTAATTGATATTTGTTCATTCGATAGCAAAGGCCCTTTTCTTAATAGATAAGGGCCTTTATATTTTTACAAGGTATTATGAAGTTTAGCATCATTTTTGCACAAATAATTTTGAGTAGACTTTACAAAATGAACAAATTATTACTAACAGGATTTATATTCCTTGCTTTTGCATGTGCAAAAAATGATAACATCATCCAAATTGGAGACTATGTTGAGGGTCAGGCTAAAGGCTCCTGCAAGGTCGCATCCAATACACGTATAAATGGCTCACGAATAGGCTTTTCTTATAAAGATGGGAAATTGGAAGGTTTGACCGGCTTTCCTGATTTTGATACATTTGAATACAACGGAAGTCTTATTTCAGCGGCATCCAACTCACGGGATAAAAGTTATAAAGTAAATTTCACTTATAATGACAATAATCAAATTTCCGAAATAATATTTGATGGAAGAGATAGTCAGGGTCGTCTTTTCAAACATACTTCTTTACTGGTATATAATAAAGACAACAGGATACAGGAATTAATACTCGATTTACCCGTATTTGAAGATAAACTTTCAACCTTTCTGGAATACGATAATAACGGTAATGTAAAAAAAATATCTGCCAAGGTCTACGGTGAATTACAACCACTATTAGAAAATATCAGTTTTGATGACAAGAGAAGTCCCTATTTAAATCAAAAAATTGGCCCTATACTTACCTATTTTATGATATATGCCCTGGTGCAAGGCGGAGAAAACTTAAGCTATTACTTAAATCAAAATAATGTTACACAATCAACCGTCTATAGCAATAATGAAAAAATTGAATTTGGTTATCAGTATGAGTATAATGCAAATGGTTATCCCATCAAAACCGATATCTCTCAAAACAAAAACAACCGATTGAAAAGCTTGAATGAGTATTTTGATTATTTATGTGAATAGTAAAAAGCTGAGCAGCAAACACTTCAATTTTTTTATTTCTTAATTGCTAAAATTACAGGCTTTCAATAAAAAAAGATGCTACCTTTGTATCCCGTAACCAAATCATAGGATACGGAATCATGTCTTCAAACAAGCATAAGAAATCACCCAAATACATTTTTGTAACAGGAGGAGTAACATCCTCACTTGGTAAAGGTATAATTGCCTCGTCGTTGGCAAAATTACTTCAGGCCCGGGGACTTTCTGTAACCATTCAAAAACTTGACCCATATTTAAATGTTGACCCTGGAACACTCAATCCTTACGAGCACGGAGAATGTTACGTTACAGATGATGGAGCTGAAACAGATCTGGATTTAGGTCATTATGAGCGTTTCCTGAATGTACGTACATCTCAGATCAATAATGTTACCACTGGTCGTATCTATTATAACGTACTTAACAAAGAACGTAAAGGTGATTTTTTGGGAAAAACGGTTCAGGTAATACCACATATTACAGATGAAATAAAAAGAAACATTCTGAACCTGGGTGAAACAGGTAAGTATGACATCGTAATTACCGAAATCGGTGGTTGTGTGGGCGATATAGAATCTCTTCCTTTTTTAGAGGCTGTTCGACAGCTAAAATGGGACCTGGGAGAAAAAAATATGTTGGTGGTACATCTAACACTAATTCCATATCTGGCTTCTGCGGGTGAATTAAAAACCAAACCTACACAGCATTCAGTAAAAGAACTTCAGGAAAGTGGGATTCAGCCTGACATTATTGTTTGTCGGACAGAACACCCGATAAATGACGACATCAGAAGAAAAATTGCCTTGTTTTGCAATGTTGATACCCGTTCTGTAATCGAGGCCATGGATGCTAAAACCATCTATGAGGTCCCTCTTTTGATGAAAAAAGAGAAGCTTGATCAACGTGCATTATATATGCTGGATCTTTATAACGATAAGGATGCCGATATGGCAAAATGGGAATCATTTTTATCTCGTTTGCAAAACCCAAAATCAACAATAAGAATTGGATTAATTGGAAAGTATGTAGAACTAAAAGATGCCTATAAATCAATAGCGGAGGCATTTCTGCACGCAGGAGCAGAAAATGAGTGCAAGGTGGAAATTGATTGGATTCATTCAGAAAGCCTAAATGAAAACAACATCAAAGATAAATTCAAAGACCTTCATGGAATACTCGTTGCACCTGGCTTTGGTGAAAGAGGGATTAATGGAAAAATAGCCGCTGTTAAACACGTTCGCGAAAATGGAATCCCGTTCTTTGGTATTTGCCTCGGAATGCAAATGGCGGTTATTGAATATGCCAGAAATGTACTTGGATGGACAGACGCCCATTCTACCGAAATGGAACAAAACACCAGCCACCCGGTAATTGACCTGATGGCAGATCAACAAAATGTGGAAAATAAAGGCGGCACAATGCGGTTAGGAGCTTATAATTGCTCACTTGTGGATCATTCCTTAGCACGCATGATTTACGGGAAAAGTAAAATAAGTGAACGCCACCGCCATCGGTGGGAATTTAACAATAAATTCAGAAATGATTTTGCGGAAAAAGGTCTCGTAATTTCCGGGATAAATCCAGAAAATGATTTAGTGGAAATAATTGAAATTCCTGATCATCCGTTTTTCATTGGTGTTCAATTTCACCCGGAGCTAAAAAGTACAGTTATGGAGCCGCATCCATTATTTGTACACTTTGTCAAAGCGGCCAATGAGCACGCATCGAAAAATATTTGAAATAAATCCTGACTCTTATTCCGGCGAAAACAGGAAATTCTGAAAATAAAAAAAGAGTAAACTCTGTGTTTTTCTATTAACTTAATATACTTATTTACTTTTGAATTAAGTTATTTAACTGTAGTATTTTGAATATAATTGTTTTAACTATGTTAAAATAACTATTGAATTCTCCAGCTTTTAATCTCCCGGATATTCCAAATAAATTAATCAAATAATGCTCCTTTCCCCGATAAGAGTTCGTTAAAAATATTACTTTTATCCTATTATATCATCAACAAATGAAATTCTGGAAGAAACAAACTCATTCGGAAATAACCGAAAGAATTAGAGCTGCATTAAATCAAAATCAAAGTTTTTACAAGGAGCCAATTTTCGGTATGCCCTGTTCTTATCTAGATCCTTTGATTTTTCCGGAGAGTAGTCCAATTCTGGCTGATGCTCCATATCTTCAAACACTGATTAATAATCCCAATCACATAGGATGCCATACTTTGGCCACATCTGAAACCATATTTTCCGGCACCCAGGAAATAGAAAAATATCTGATTGAGCTGTGTAGTGTTGATATTTTTAAGGCCAATGAACAAGAAATTGATGGCTATGTTGCCTCAGGTGGAACGGAGTCTAATATTCAAGCATTATGGGTTTACAGAAATTACTTTTTAAAGGAATTCAATGCTACGAATCATCAAATTTCGGTTTGTTGCTCCTTTGATACCCATTATTCCATTGTAAAAGGATGTGATCTTCTGTCAATTTCGTTACATCAAATACCGGTAATGGAAAATCGACAAATTAGAATTGATGTGTTAATTGAAAAATTAGCTCAACTTAAAAAGAATGGTGTGCAAAACATTATTTATATCCTGAATATGATGACCACTATGTTTGGCTCAGTAGATGAATCAGAGGCAATTATAGAAGTATTAAAGCAATCGGGGTTAAATTTCAAAATTCATGTCGATGGTGCTTATGGTGGCTTTTTTTATCCATTTTCAAATCCGGAAAATTCTCTGAATTTCGAAAATGAAAACATCAATTCTATCACCGTTGATGCTCATAAAATGGTTCAGGCACCATATGGCACAGGTATATTCCTGATTCGAAAAGGTTTTATGAAATACACGCATACCTCAAGTGCTAAATACGTAAAGGGAGAAGATTATACTTTGGTCGGCAGTCGCTCAGGAGCCAATGCCATTGCAGTATGGATGATATTAATGAAACATGGCCCTTACGGTTGGATTGAAAAAGTAAATATTTTGCTTCACAGAGCAAAATGGTTAGAAAATGAATTAAACAAAAGGTCGGTTTGTTGTTTTAGGGAAAATTATTCAAATATAATTACTATAAAAGCTGAACATCTTAATGAAAATATTATTGCCAAGTATTACCTGGTACCAGACAGTCACGATTCTCCGGCTTGGTATAAAATAGTAATTATGGATCATGTTAACTCAGATTTATTGCATGAATTTTTATTGGATTTAGGCATCTGATTAGAATTGTCTGATTGTTTTTTTACTTTTTAAGTTTCTTTTGTAATTAATTAAAATGTTACCTTAAATGAAATTTCTGCAGATTCTAATCCACACGCTATTAGTACTTTTAATAATGACTTTCTTGCTATTGTTATTCTGTACCAAGCCGGTTACAACTTATCAATTGGATGAAAGTAAGCATTTTAAAAGTTGGAAATCTGAAATTTCAAAACTAAAATTCAAAGCAAACGATGATTCCTTACAGGAATGGAATATCGGTTGGGCAAAAGTTAACATTACACCAGACCACCCTACTCCAATGGCAGGCTATGGAAACAGGAAAGGTAAACCATTTGAAGGGATTCACGACTCCTTATATGTGAGATGCATTTACCTTTCTAATGGTACAAACGAAGTAGCATTAGTTTCGGTTGACATGTTGATTATTCCCCCGACTGTTTATAACATTTTAAAAGCCAAATCAAGTTTGGATGTTTCAAAAATTTACTTGTCAGCAACCCATAGTCACAATAGCCTCGGTGGTTGGTATAATACACTTGCAGGTAAAGTATTTGCAGGAAATTATATCCCGGAAGTTGAAATAAAGATTAGTAATGCTATTTTAAATTCGATAGCGGAAGCCAAAAGCAAAGCTTCAACTGGAAAAATTACTTTCACAAAAGATATCGACCGGGAGGATATTCGAAACAGACTGAATGATAACGAAAACACAATTGATGCAATTATCCGTTCGCTGGAATTTAAAAAAGATAATGGCCAAAAAGCGGTGATGGTAACTTATGCCGCACATTCTACAGTACTTAATTCGGCTACGATGAAACTATCACGTGATTACCCTGGAATTTTGGTAGACTCGCTGGAAAATAAAGAATTTAACTTCGCGGAATTTATGGCTGGAGCTGTGGGAAGCATGGGGCCAATAGAAAAAGGCATCGACGATTTTGACGAAGTGCAAAACCAGGGAATTGGAGTAAAAAATCACCTGATCAAAAAAAATGATTTCGAAGAACAACTTAACCCCGGCACCCTTATTTGTAAAGAAATTAAGCTGCCCATGCCGGCTCCTGCCCCTAGAATTGCAGCAAATTTAGCTTTAAGACCCTGGGTTTTTTATTGGCTTTTTGGCCAGGAAGCTGTTTTTGTAAAAGCTTTAAAAATTGGAAATCTTCTTCTTGTAGGGATGCCATGCGATTTTTCGGGAGAGCTAATGAAATCATTAGATGATTATGCCAGTTCAAAAGGCCTTGCTTTACTTATCACAAGTTTTAACGGTGGCTATGTGGGGTATATTACGGCAGATGAACATTATAATGAAAACTATTATGAGACACGTACCATGAATTGGTATGGACCCAATAACGGAGATTATTTCTCTGAAGTAATCCGCAACCTAATTGATAAAGCTACCAAATAAATCAGGACTCTATTTTAGATATATGTTCGACAGGTAATTTCAGGATTACATTAGTACCGGTTGGTTCTCCATTTTCGTCTTTCAAGTCCTGAAAACTCAAGGAGTGCTCCCCTGCCATGTTTTTAAAATAATTCTGAAGTCGCTGTTCAGTAAGATATATACCTATGGATTGTGTATTTATGGTCTTTTTCAACTTTATTTCTCTTGATTTTTCCCTGCCAATTCCATTGTCCTCAATCTGAATTTCGATCTTTTTATCGTTGATTTTCTTAACCGATAATTTAACATTCTTTTCCCCTGTCTTGGAAGAAAGACCATGCCAGATTGCATTTTCTAAAAAGGGTTGTAAAATCATGGATGGTACCTTAATTTGACTGGTACTTATATCAGGATCGACAATTAATTCAAAATGAATTTTATTTGAGAAACGAATATTTTCAATATTCATATAGAGCTCCATTGTCTCCAACTCGTCTTTTAAAGTTATGTCTTTTTCGCGACTACGGGTTAGTATGGATCTAATTAACTTAGAGAATTTATTGAGGTAATAAACTGCTTTATCTTTCTCATTATTAATGATATACAATTTTATCGAATTCAACGAATTGAATATAAAATGCGGGTTCATTTGCGATCGGAGCATGGTTTGCTCCAGATGTAATATTTCTTTTTCATTCTTCAATTTGTTTTGTCGGTAAAGTATAAAAAAGATTACACTAAGTAATCCAAGTAAAATTATTGAAGCAGAAAACAGCTTTCTGTTATCATTTAATTTAAGGTTTACCAGCTCATTTTGCTTTTCTAATAATTCGATTTGATTTTTCTTTTTATCCGTATCGTAACGAATAATTAATTCGTACATATACAGCTTATTTTTTTCATTCAGGTATTCTTCCTGGTTGTCATAATAAAGTTTCTGATATTCAAGTGCTTCTTTAAAGTTTCCACGTGATTCATTAATTTCTGAAAGTAAGCCGTAGTTTTCTGCCACGTAATACTGAAGCTTATGTTTTATTGCTATACCGAGCGATTCCCGTATGAAAGCCTCTGCCTGCTCGTATTTTTTTAGTTCCAATAGAGCCCATCCCATATTGGTTTTGGTGGCCGCGAGGTAATACATATCACCTAATTCTTCTGCTTGTTTAATAGTTGGTTCTATTAAGGCTAATGCTTTTGTGGCGAGACCTTGTTTAAGATAGATTTCGCCAATACTATTTTTACAGATTACCCTGCCCAAATCGGAATTAATCTCTTCATTAAGAGCCAATGAATTCTTGAAAAAATTAAGAGCCTTGTTTAATTCTCCTTTTGTTGAAGCTATTCCACCCAAATTTTGGTAATTAATAGCCATTCCCAATTTATTGCCAATCTTTTTCTCAATTTCCATTGACTGAGAAAATTCAGATTCAGCTAAATCAGGTTGGTTTAATGTCAGGTATATATTACCGATACTATTTCTGGAAATAGCCCGGTTTCTTTGGGCATTTTCATCTGTTCTCTCACTTTTTTCTACCAATTCCAGAGCCAATTTGTGATTGTCAAGTGCTTCTCTAATTTTCTCTGTACGGCGATATACTACACCCAGCATGTTTAGACAAGAAACTTTGAAATCGATATTCGTACATAATTCAGCTTCTTTTATTGCCTCCTCATAAATTTGGATAGACCTATCATATAAAGAAGTATTCCTGAAATAAATGGCCAATTGATTGAGACCTATGGAAGTGCCTTCGTGGTAGTTAACGGATTTGGACTTCGCTATAAATTTAAGTAATGCCGTGGTGTCATTCTTTATCGGACTTAATGCTGTATTTAACAAAACATAACTGGTATCTTTCCGGCTAATTAATTCATCAGTAGTTGCATTACGGGTTTGTTTCTGAGCAAAAGTAAGGGTATTAGCAAACAACCAGATTATTAGAAATAACTGGCTAAATAAATAGTTTCTTCTAAAAAACACCTTTAAGTGCCTTATCATTCTGGTTAGAATTGATTCAAAAATATCGACTTTTTTTGCCTCGCAACCGGTATTTGTTTATCGTTGCTGAGCACTACGTAACTATCCGTTTTAAAATATTCTCTCACTTTAGTTAAATTAATAATATAGGAATTATGAACCCTGAAAAACTCAGGCCCATCCAGTTTTTCTTCTAATTTCTTTAAAGTTTGAGTAATAAAAAGCTTTTGACCATCTTCCAGAAAAATACTGGTATAATTTCCATCACCCTCACAATAAATAATTTCATTCGGACTCAGAAAAACAATTTTTCCATCGCAATTTATACCTATCCGTTTGGTAGAAGGGTTTGACTCCACAATCATTTTCATGAGTGTTTCTTCAAAATGATCTTTAAGAGAGGTTGTTTTTAAATATTCCTTTACTTTTTCCATCGATTTTACCAAATCATCGCTATCAATTGGCTTAAGTAAATAATCAAGGGCTCTTTCTTTTATTGCATTTATTCCATATTGATCGTAAGCTGTGGTAATTATAACGGCAAAGTTCCGATCCGGCACCTGATCAAGCAATTGAAAACCATCCATTCCGGGCATTTCTATATCCAGAAAAATACAATGAATGTTTTCGGTATTCTTCAAGTAACTTAATGCAAGTTTTGGGTCATCAAACATAGCCAGAATCTCCGCTTCCGGGCAAAAATTTTCAATTTCCCATTTCAGACTTTGTAAAGCCTTTGGCTCGTCATCAATTAATACAACTTTTATCATTTCATATAGATATGCTGAAAAATAGATATAATTTTATTGTTGTCAGCAAAAAATAAACACTTGGTTAAAAAAAGTAAAAATTCGGTATATAAAAAGAGAGAAAAGTGGAGCAAATAAGTATTCAAACACAAAACCCGGAAATAATTCCGGGCTTTGAAAGTTTTTTTGAAATACAAAATTGCTTATAAATCAAATTTAAAAATCGGATTTATTACTGAATAATCACCTGGTTCAACTTCCATAATTTGATTAATATGACCACTTTTTAAATCCAGAATTAAGCCATGAACATATGGTGAATTTTCACTCTTCCAGGCTTTTTGAATTATAGAAGTTTTTATCAGGTTTTTTACTTGCTCAACAACATTTAGCTCACAAAGTCTGTCCGTTTTTTCTGCCATATCATCAATAGAATCAAGCTCATCCTGATATTTTACATAGACATCTTTAATATTTCTGATCCATTTATTTATTAGTCCCAAATTTGAATTAGTGAGTGAAGCTTTTACTCCACCACAGCCATAATGTCCAACCACCATAACATGTTTCACCTTTAAAACTTCGACTGCATACTGAAGCACACTAAGCATGTTCAAGTCGGTATTAATTACCAGATTTGCCACATTACGGTGCACAAATATCTGACCTGGATCAGTACCCGTAATTTTATCTGCCGGTGCCCTACTATCGGCACAACCAATCCATAGAAATTCAGGACTTTGACCTTCGGCCATTTTGGTAAAAAATGTTGGATCTTCTTCAGCTTGTTCAGCCGCCCAACTTTTATTTGCCAACAAGAGTTTTTGATATGACTTCATTATCTTTTAAAAAGTTAATCTTTTTACGTGTTACATCCTTTAAAAACACTTCCACTCCTCTTTTTGGAGCTTCTTCCAGAAATTCTTCAAGCGTCAGGAAAATATCATGGTCAATAAATTTGGCCTTACTACCGTCTACATATAATGTATCACCTTTTGATAATTTAGCAAGCCAATTCATTAATTCTGCCCGATTGTAGAAAAATACATCCTTATTAAATCGCATCATCATCGCTTTGCCATCCCTATTAACCGAAATTGAAGAACGAAAATTGGTGTAAATAACATAAGCAAGGCCAACACCTAATCCAATAAAAATTCCGGTCAAAAGGTTGGTTAAAAGAATTGCAATTATAGTTACCAAAAACGGTATGAGCTGATCCTGACCTTCACTCCGCATTTGTTTAAAAAGTGATGGTTTGGCAAGTTTGTACCCCACTAAAATTAAAATAGCTGCCAAGGCTGAAAGTGGAATACGATTCAATAAATCGGGAATAAAATAAACGGAAATCAACAACAAAACTCCATGAAATATAGCCGAAAACTTAGATTTTCCACCTGCCTGAATATTAGCAGAACTTCGAACCACGACTTGAGTAAGAGGGATTCCACCGATTAATCCGGAAAACATATTACCGGCTCCCTGAGCAAAAAGCTCCCGGTTAGGAGGCGTTATCCGGATTTCGGGGTCAAGTTTATCCGTTGCCTCTACACAAAGTAAGGTCTCCAGGCTTGCGATTATGGCAATGATTAATCCAGTTTTCCAGATCGCCGGATTGGTAATTTTTTGCCAATCGGGAAATGTAAAAAAACCAGCAAATTCTTTAAATGATTGGGATACAGGAATTTTTACCAGGTGATCCCCTTTTAGACTAAAGTCGGAAGAGAATAATTGGTTAACAAAAATAGCTATAAAAACAACTAGTAATGGGCCGGGTATTAAGGAGAGTATTTTATTTCCTTTAATCCATTTACCATCCCAAAAAATTAAGATTGCCATGCAAGTCAAACCTATAATTACAGCTGCAGGCTCAAAAAAACCGCCCACATTAAACAATTCACTTATAGTATTTTCTCCGTCGGGTTGAAAAAAGTTATCTTCTCCTTCCGGATCCTGATCTACTCCGAATAAGTGAGGTATTTGTTTCAGAATTATTAATATTCCAATTGCAGATAGCATTCCTTTAATGACAGACGATGGAAAGAAAAAAGCTATTTTACCTGCACCAATTGCTCCGAAAATCAACTGTATAGCTCCTCCGATAAATACCGCCAACAGAAAGGATTCATAAGTACCTAAATCCTGTATTGCATTAAATACAATAACAGTTAACCCTGCCGCCGGACCACTAACACCCAAAGCGGATCCACTTAATAAACCAACAATAATACCACCACAAACCCCGGCAATTAAACCCGCAAATAATGGTGCTCCGGATGCCAAGGCAATACCCAAACAAAGAGGTAAAGCAACCAGAAAAACCACTAGTCCTGCTGACAAGTCGCCAACAGAAAATTTTAATCCATTTTTATTAAGCATAAAAATCAGGAATAGTTTAGAAAAATTGAAAATCAATAAAAAAGATTAGTCAATAACTAAACTTCCGGAGGAGGAGAAAAAAGTACGAGAAAAGCAGATTTTACGTGTTGATGATTGATAGAAAAATAGTTCAAAGCAAAAGTAAAACCGGAAACAATTAAAGATAAAAAGACGTCGGTTGAATTCAAAAAAATAAAATCTGAAAAATCAAGATCCGAATCGTCTACTTCATTTTCTTCTTCAACCAAAAGTATATTAGTAATTTTGTCGGTAATCAATTGAAAAACACCTGTTGTCATGAGCAAAAAGCTGCTCATCCAAAAAATTAAAACGGTATTTTTAATTAGTTTCTTCAATTACTGTAAGAGGGTAAGTCGTAAACCAATAAGACAAAGTTATTAGAAAAAGTTCATAAAAGAACTTTATCGCATTATGAATGAACTCAAAATCCGTTTAAAGGCAAATTTGCATGCCAATAACCTGAAGAATCCTGATTTAGACAAATTTTTACTAAATAACCCTATAAAACTGGATAAAGAGGTTTTAATTCAAGTAGTTGAACAATATATTTTCCGTAAAAAACTACAGGACAAAATGCCAAAATGGGCGGAAAATCCGGAGATTATTGGATATGACAGGCTTTCCGTTGAACAAGCATCCTCTGGCATTACCGGAAATCACAAGTTTCGTAATTTCAAAGGAGAAATTTCTGCCGATCTCACAGGTGGGTTTGGTGTTGATTCTTATTTCCTGAGCAAAAAAGTCAGTAAACATTTCCATATAGAATCAAGGAAAAACCTTCAGGAGATCGTGGTTTATAATTTTGATAAACTGGGTATTAAAAATACGGAATTCCTCAATCAAAATGCCGAGGATTTTTTAAAAGAAACTAAGAATAGCTTTGATCTGATATATCTGGATCCGGACCGCCGAAATGACAAGAATCAAAAGCTGGTAGGATTAGCCGATTGTTCACCCAATCTAATTGAAATACTTCCAAATTTATTAAGAAAGACTGAAAGGGTTTTAGTAAAACTTTCGCCGCTGTTTGACATCAGTTTATTAAAAAAACAAATAGTGGGTATTGAGAAAATGGAATTGGTAGCTGTTAAAAATGAGTTAAAAGAATTATTGGTCTGGATTAAAAAGGATACCTCTATTTTACCGGAAGTTGTCTGCTATAATTATCAAAATGAAGAAAACTTCACCGAATTTCATATTCCTTCAAAGGCAGAAAATCTGAAAAATACAGAATACGGATTAATAGAAAAATTTCTTTTCGAGCCCGATGTGAATCTGATGAAATCGGGAGCATTTGGATATATTGCTACATATTTCGGTATCCTCAAGTTGGCAGCAAATTCGCATTTATTTTCTGGAGAAATAATACCGGAAAATTTCCCTGGAAGAACTTATTCAATTGTATCCGTAAAGGAATACAAGCCAAAAGATTTGAAAGCATTTAAAAATCAAGGATTTAACATCGTTTG
>JAHEBN010000173.1 GCA_024645245.1 Jiulongibacter sp.
GATATTAATATGCCGGAAATGGATGGCCTCTCTTTGTTAGTCAAATTAAATGAAACCAATCCATTGGTAAAAGTTGTAATGGTTTCGGCTTATGGCGATATGAACAATATTCGGAATGCAATGAATCAGCGGGCCTATGACTTTATTTGTAAACCTATTCGGTTTGATGATTTAGAGGCTACGATGGAAAAAACCATTGAATATATCGGGCACATTCGCAACTCCATTGAAACTTTAAAGCAAAATCATATTTTCAAAAGCTATGACGACTCGGTAGTAAACTTTTTGACCAGAAATGAATTCGAAAAATCTATAATTACCAGCGAAACAATTGAAGGGTCCGTATTGATTGCCAATATTCATGGATTTGCCCTTATTTCTGAAAAAAAACCGGCAGATTATGTGGTGAAATTGATCAATAAATATTTCGATATTATGGCCAAAGAAGTTAAAAATAACCAGGGCAAGGTTGACAAATTTATGGGTGACACTTTTATGGCGGTATTTGAAAATGATAAGCACCTGGAGAATTCCCTCAAAGCTTCACTAGCCATTTTATCAAAAATTGAGAATTTAAAAGACCCTGCTGATGAGCTAAGCGAAATTTTCCCGAACGTGGCTATTGGTGTAGCTTCAGGTTCTATGCATGCAGGTAATTTGGGTTCTTCTGATTTTAATAGAATAGATTACTCGGTAATAGGTGATGTGGTAAATTACGCGTTAAGACTTCCTGCAATTTCTACCAAAAATCAGGTTTTAATCAATGAAAATGATTTTGAGATGGTAAAGAATAACTTTCGTTGCAATGAATTAGTGGAAATATCACTTGGTACAAATCAACAAAAATGTTTTGAAGTTGTTGAAATTTTAAAGTAGCCGTAGTTTGTAGTTTTATCAGGCCGTTAAGCTACCATTTGTTGAGCTTTCAGTTTCATCAAATGTTGTTGCTTAAAATTTTCTTTATACAATTTACAAAATGGGGTGAAATACTGGTGCTTCTCCAGAAAACCAATTTGGATTTTATCGAAACCTTCTTGTGTAAGATTTGGATTAAAATGTTTCAATTCATTAAAAAGCATGTTTCCCACCGGCTGAAAACTTTCAGTACTTAGGTATTCCAAATCGGCATCGGCTAATATTTCTTCCAGAAAATTCTTTGGTTTTTGAGGTATCCGGGTGGCCATTATCATTCCACAAATCTTTTCGATATCATCGTCAGTAAATCCATAACCGGGCAATTCTTTTCTGGCTATGCCACAACCTATGGTTTCATGCTCTACATGATTAATGGTAAAGCCGATATCATGATACAGGGCTGCCACTTTCAGCAATAACATATTATGACCCTTAACCCCTTGCCTTTGAGCCAGGTATTCAGCCATTTTTAATACGTATTTGGTGTGTACTACGCTGTGGTAGGTATAATGTTCCGGCACATCAAATTCTAATCGTTTTAATACATTTTCAGATATTTTGGAAAAAGAAGGTGTCATTATAATAGATATGTGTTCCTAAGTTTAAAATAAATACCAAAGCTTCAGCTATTTAGCTTGTTTTCAAAAAACGTTCCATTGCGTGTTAAATGTCGGTATTTTCCAAATTTAATTTATTCTTTTCAGATTTTCCACATTTTTGCGATGAAATACACATTAAAAAAGGGTGTTCAGGGCAATCGATACACTAAAAGTTAGCAAATGTTATTTTTTTTAAAATGCATATAAACCAAGATCATCTTAAAAGTTCTCATACTCTTGAACATTAGAGATTTAGCAAAATTTATTTGTGAAATCTCAATGTGATCTTATTTTCTTTATCTGACCGCCGTCCACTTCTTTAATGCTTTGAATATATATAAATGCGGCAGGGTCAAGAGCTGTAATAGCTTGTTTAATTTTGTGAATTTCGAGCCGGGTTACAATAGTCAGAATAATGTCACATTCATGACTTACATCAAAATTCCCTGGTAAATAACCGCGTTCGCCTTTATAAACAGAAATGGCCTTGTTGTAATCATTTACGATAAGTGCCTTAACTTCGTCGAATTCAGACGAAATTACAGTGAGGGCGGTGTATTCTTCAAATCCATCAACCACGTAATCAGAAACCCGCATGGCGGTAAAATAGGTAAGAATGGAATACATGGCTTTTTCTATACCAAATTTATAGGCTGCAATAAGAAAAATCAGGGTATTTATGGTCATGATAATTTCTGCGGTGGTTATTCCGAAACGCTTATTCGTAAATTCGGCTATTACTTCCAGACCATCGAGAATTCCGCCTCCACGAATTACAAAACCAATGCCCAAGCCAATAAATACACCTCCAAATACAGCAATTAAAATACGATCATTAGTGATTGTTGGTACTTGAATAAAATGCAGGAAAATGGCCAGAAAAAGAATTGCAATAAGGGAATGCAAGGCAAAGTTTTTCCCAATTTTTTTATATCCTAAATAGATGAAGGGGAGATTTATCAGTACGAGAGGTACACTTACCTCCACATGAAAAAACTCATGGATAAGAATCGAAATACCTGTTACGCCACCATCCAGAAAATGATTTGGAAGCATGAATCCCTTTATGGCTACTACGGCAAAAAAAGAACCTAATAAATTGAATAAAACGGATCTCAGTGAAAAAACTTTTGACCAGTTTAATGAATCGGTTGTCGACAAATCTTTATATTTTTTATTTGAAACAAAGCTTAAATCTAAATAAAATCTGCTTGCATTTTAAACATTTCCATTTTTTACTTTTCCAGAATGGAATACTCATAAAGACCTACTATCGATTCAGACGAACAGCAAACCTGTACTAATGCCATATTGATAATAGAGATTGAACAGGATCAGTACGCATATTTACAAATCCATTTACCTGTAAAGATGTTTTCGAATCCGCTCTTATTTCCATCCTGATCTCCTCCAAATCCCCGGCCAGCTTTCTCTCTTTTTCCGTCAAGGATGTGAGCTGATCCAAGGATGATTTATTTAAAAATCCATCCGAATAATGTAAAAAACCAAGAAATTCACTTGTCTCTAAAACACTTTCATTTAAGCCTTTAGATAAAACATTTAATTGGCCGTTTGTTTTCGAAACCGCATTAGGCAAAAACGGAATTTTGACAAACTGCAATCGCTCATCGATCCATTTGTTTTCCAGAAATTGTTTTTCCAATGCATCTATATCCTTACTAAAAAAACTAATCTGATAAACCGGCTCCAGCCTTATTTGCACCTTATTTATGCTAATTTCATTAAAATCTTCATCAAATTCATACGTCAAAACCGAGTCTTTTTTTACTTCCAATTCACGTATACTTCCGGATAAGGTAGAAATACCTAATGAATTTTTTTCCTGAAATAATTTAGGAAAAATCTCCTGGGCCAGTATGGCGTTTATACCAAAGTCGAGCAAACCGTTATTTTTAAAAACTTTAACTCTATCATCAGAAATTGCCTTAAAATTCCAATATCCATTTACCTCTATCCGGTTTTTATTCAGGTCCAAACCGAGTACGTTTTTATTTTGATTTAAATCCAAAAATGTAAGTAAATTCAGGCTTTTAAAATCTTGTAAATCCAGGCTTTTTGTTTGACTAAATATTCCTGAGATGGATTCTCTTTCTGCCTGAAAATCCGTGTTTTTTTCAGGGAAACAGGCAACAAGACTTTTGTCAAACAGATAAATTTGTAAATTATTTTTTACCCAGTAATCACTTCTTTTTTCTGCCTTTTTCTCCAACAAAAAATTCTCGAACCGGGCAGAGTCACTTATATTTATTTTAAAAAACCATCCTTTTGCCGGGATATGAAAGGCAGTAATAAAATCACCCGGTTGAAATTCAGGCTTTGTATTTTTAAGTAGATTCTTCGTTGAAAATGAAGGATTTTTAATCCACTCGCTTAAGCCCCTGCTCACCACTTCGAGCTCAAAAGCTTTTCGGTCTAAAACCAGCATCTTGTCGGCCAAGGTGGGTACATTGGTCAGTAGTGTATTTTTCGAATAAAAACGGAAATATACACCGCCGCCAAGCAAGGCAATAAGAGCGATAAATAGGAGAATCTTTTTCTTCAAAATCGGCTATTCATTTTTCTTTTCCATGGTAATAAGTGTCTCTAGCATATCAAAAAGATATTGAAGGCTATTTGGCCAGCCTTCTTTTATCTCATAATCGAGCTGAGAAACAAATTCATTGTTTACCACATCATTCCGGTATTTTACATTTCCTAAATTATTCAACAGGTAATTTTTCAGTTGATTATCGCCGCTGTCGTTAAACTTAAGTTCATTGTAAACCGCATGAGCAAGTTCACTAACTTTCATTTCGCCGCTATTTGGATGCTTTTTCAGGTACTTTTTAAGCTGTGCCGAACTACCCCCTTTTTCATAACCAAATAAAATATCGATGTCTTGTTGGTTGGTCGAAAGCACCACTTCACCTTTGTGAACACCAAAAAACAGGCTTTCCACTGGTGAATTTTCTCCTAAATTCAACATGTAAAAGTCTTTTACGCGATTGATTTCCAGGTTTCCCATCATCGACCGGCCCATCATGTCAAAATAGCGGGCCCAGTATCCATCGTTTCGGGTTTTTACCACAAATGTAAACCCCGGATTTACTGTACTGCGTGTTTTTTCCACCTCGGTCATGGTGTCATCGGCATTGTATTGATAGTCGATATAAGACACCTCACGCGACTCCAGTTCGTGCAAAATAAACATGCCTTTGCCGGTCATAAGATCGCTCAAAGCCTTCTCATCGAAGGCCACACGCATGGTTTCAAACACAAAGCCCATTATGCCTTTCACAGACGATCCTTCTTCATCTACTCCATACTTATCGATATTGAGGAAAAAGTCAAGGTACGCCTTAGAATCGAGGCTGAAGGAATACATGGCCAGATCAGACGAACGATTGTATTTGGCCAGGCTTTTGTCAAACTTGGGGTCATACATTTTTATCAGGTCGTTTTTAAGCTCTTGATTAGCTACCAAAGTGTACATTTTCGACTCAATGGATTTCTCCCGGAAATATATATTTGCCGCATAATTTGTTTTCATCAGATCGGAAAACATATTTAAATACGCCAATCCCGGGTTATTTAATGCGGGATTACCCCCGGAAAGTTTTTTCAGGTTAGTAAAAAATTCATTGTAATCAGCCTGTATGTATACATCGGCCAAAGGGTCTTTTTTGGTTTGAAAATTGCTGAAAAATACAGTTGGACTTGCAGCCGAAAATAACTGTTCAAACTTCAGATCGGAATAGGTCTTTAAAATCTGAAAGGTCTCTTCATCGAAATAGACTTCTGTTGTAATTTCTTCCACATATTCATTTTGGGCCTCTTCCTGAAAAGTTAATGGCATATCATCTTCTTCTGTTGTTTCTTCAGTTACTTCTTCGGTTTCGGCAATGGGGGCTTGAGGTGGATATTCGTGGTATTTTTTCAGGTATTCAATGTCATTTCGGTAGGTTCCTATGTTTTCAACAGATTGCTTTATATCCAATTCCAAAGATTTTATATACTCTTCGTTTTCTACAATAATCGACTCCAGATAGGTAATCTCGGCTTCGTAATCAAATATATATGCGGCAGAATCTATAATCGCTTCTTCTACATCCGCCTGAACATCTTCAACTTCCCCCTCGTCGTATATTTCCTCTTCTTCATAGCTTTCTTCATCATCATATGGCATATTTGTAAAATCTGTAACTGCCGAAGGACGGTAGCTTCCTTTCATTACATAGGCAATCGCATTGTTCCAGGCCACAAAGGTGTTTTGATCAATACTAAAGCTGGAATAACTTCCGGTATTTTCAATCTCATTGTGCCGACCTGTAATATTGCACGACTGAATAAAGCTTTCGAAAGCCACAACATCCTTAATTACCAGAGATACATTGGTTGAAAATACATTATCTGAATTGGTAAGAAAAAAACGGTGATTTTTCGAAATATCCAGGCCCGTAATATCTACATCGATTGAATCTCTGCCAAAAGCAAATTTGGCTAGTTTGTTCCAGATTATATTCTCTTTAATGGTTTCCAGATTGGCTTTTTGCCGTATGTTCTCCATGTTGATTTCGGCATAAAGCATGATGTCTTCTGAAAGATCAGAAGATACCTGTTGGGCTGTACTTTGCAAGGCTAGTATCGCCATCAAAACACAAAGTAGATTTCTTATCATAGTTTTTGGTATTTAATTTAAAACCACCTTTTCGTAGAGGCTTTTTTGCTTTTTTATAAACTCTGAAATAGTACCCCTGATCAAAAGTGACTTGCTATTTTCTGAACTAATGTACTGTTTATTTTCATGGCTTTTAATGGTATGTTCAAATTGCAAAACAGAGGTAAATTGAGCCTTTGAAAACATCTCCCGATCGGATAGACTTAAATCGCTGTAATTTAATTGGTTAACACTCTTTTTATTGGCAAGAAAAACTTTATTTGTGAGGTCGAAACTATACATTTGACCCGGTAAAAAGGAGATATCCGGGTACTTCTTTTTCATTTCGGCCAAAACCTTATTAATGCTTTCGATTTTATCAAAATGACATTCGTATTTAAAAATATAATTCTGCCAATCGAGTGAGCTTTTTACTCCCGTTATACCCGGGGTTTTCCTGAAAACATCTTCCACCTCGCTTATTCCATCGGCAACCTCTTTTTTTGAAGGCACCTTGTGGCCATTTACGGCCGACATCTGCATAATGGAATTTAACCTGATTTTACTCTTGCTTGCATTGAAAATAAGGGTGTAGTCTCCGCTGCCGTTGGTAGTGGTTTTAATTTTTTCAATGACATCAAAACAAGAAGTAAGGGCAAGTAAAAAAAAGAGACCAAAGAGCAGGCTGAAACCTTTAAAGCTGCAATTAGGCCGTGTGGAATGCATATTTTTTATAAAGATTGGTTCAAATTTTTTGCAATTAAACCAATTTGAATCAAATTCACAGCCCTCAAAAGCAAATCCTATTTTATGGGGTGGCACTTATCCAGACTTCTCCATCATCAAGCACCTCTTTTTTCCAGATGGGTACGGTTTCTTTCAAGGTATCTATAGCAAACTCACAAGCCTGAAAAGCGGCCTTTCTGTGATGAGCAGATACCGATATTATCACAGGTACTTCACCGATTTCTAACACCCCGACCCGGTGGAAAATGGCAACTTTTTGTATGTCAAACTTATCCAGAGCCCGATCGGCAATTTTTTGCATTTCTGATACCGCCATGCGTTCGTAGGCTTCAAATTCCAATCGAACCACCGAGCGACCTTTCGAATGGTTTCTTACCGTACCAATAAAAGTTACTATACCGCCACACTCGGGCGATAACACGAAATCTTCCACTTCGGTTTCAAAGATCAGGGAGTCGGTAAGGATTACTTTGCTATTCAATTCAAAAATTATTCTTGCTGCCGAAATTACGATTAATTGCCCAGAAAGGCATGTTTACTTAAAAGAAACCGGATTTTTTTGTAAACTATTTTACAACCTGACTTAAAACATCCCAGATTTCCCGCTGCACTTCAAATCCGATTTGCCCTGTTTCCGCGGTTTCTCCCATGCGAATCATAACTATCTTTTTTGAAGGGATAATGTTTATTAATTGCCCATTTTTACCCATTGCAGCTACCATTTCTGCGGGAGCGGATGGGGTTATGGATTGCTTAAAAACTACCTGCACACCCGGCACCATACCACTACTTTTCCCATTGAGCCACCACAAATATCCATAAGCCTGATTGAGGTTTTGTGAGGTATTCAACATGTCGTTAAGGTATTTTTTATCTTTAATTATGGTTTCACCATTCCATTCCCCCTTATTGAGTATTAACTGGCCAAACCGAGCCATGCTGCGTGGTTTGGAAAAATAAACGTGGTCATTTTGCACAAATTGCCAAAAGCCATCCATTCCTATTTTGTCTCTTAAATTTTGGTTGAAATAATCCTCGAATTTGGTTCCGGTGGCATTGGTGATCACCTCATGAAGAAGCGTATAAGACCCATTGTGATAGTCCCAGCGGGTGCCTGCATCTGCTTTGTATTGTAAACATTGTGGTTCGAAACAATGAGAATCATGCACTTCCATATCCAGACCCGAAGTCATAGTCAGTTGGTGGCGAATTGTTATTAAGGATTCTTTCTCATTTGTGAGGGAAGTGAAGTCTTTTCCCAGGTATTTTTGGGTGGTTTCATTAATATCCAGTTTCCCATTTTCTTGAGCAATTCCTACTGTGGTGGCTGTAAGTGTTTTTCCTGCCGAAGCCCAATACCAGGTCGAATTTTGATTGAAGTCTTTACCCAGCAAATCTTTATTGAAATATTCTTCAATAACTATTTTGCCATCTTTCAAAAGCAAAAAGGCCCTTGTATTGTTGTTTTGCAATACCTTTTTCAGGTTTTCTACTTTAGAATCATCAAAGCCCGCTTGGCTCAGGCTTAAGGTTTCCCAGGTATCAGTTTCAGGAAAATAATCAATATTGGCAATGATTTTATCCTTTTGACATGACAAGGAAATCAATGTCATAAATATCAGCTTCTTCATAAATACAGGATTTTCGACTTTAGACGTAATTTGCCTACTAAATATTATGGAAAGGAATTAATATCTATGCCTTTTTGTCGAAAAATCCCATTTTATCAACCACCACTTACCGGAGGGATAAGTACCACCTCATCTTTTTCTGTAAGCAAGGTGGAATCATCCGCGTAGTCTTCATTGACTGCTATACGAAGCAAATTCAGTTTT
>JAHEBN010000308.1 GCA_024645245.1 Jiulongibacter sp.
CCTGATTTTGTTTTTGGCCAATAGTCTGATAGTCAATGCTCAAACAAGCAGCAGAAATAAAGCAGACCTTGTTTTTGTGCTTCGGGGATATGAGAATTCCTGCCTGTATTGCGATTCAGCCTCTTTCGATATTCATGCTAAAATTATCACCAATCAGCTTAAGGAATTGAGTTTTGGTAAAATTTCAAGCTACGATATTCTAGTGATGGATAATGATGAACGCTCGCCTGTATACCTCCAAAGCCTTAGGGATATTGATGTTTTGCAAGCCTCGCTCGATGGCTGGCCCGGCACAAAATGGGATTGGCTAAGAAACCGAACAGATTTTTGGTATGTAGTGCCTCAAGAATACCGCCCTATTATCACCAACGCGATCAATTGGATGAAAAACAACAAAGACTCTTTCGAAAGCTGGGGAAAGCTGACCGACGAAGGAAAAACAAGCTATTGGACAATTCAAACTAATGTTCAGCGAATGGGCTCTTCTGCCGCTGCAGATTACCTCTTAGGTATGAAAATGCCTGCCAACTACGACCCTCAAAACTACGGCACCACGCTGCTCATTCTCAATTCTCAGAGTACCAACACTTCGGGTAGCGGTGCATCCAACACCTTGAATTCCTTTGGTATGTTAAACTCCAATGGCGTGCCCTATCCATCAAAATTTGATGGCAATAGAAATTCAATAGCCTATGTTGTTCAAAAAAATAGTGAAGACCCTGCATACCAAAAAACTTTATATACCACTTCCGTGCACGAGGCTATTCATAACTATGGCATGGGCACGCATGATCAAGATCCAAACAACTTAACAAATGAATATTCGGTAATGAATAGATCCAGCTTGAATACGATCAATACACTACCTGCCTGGAACAGGTACTATTGGACTTATTGGCTCAATAAAAATACTATTACCAAAGACTCCATCCAGGTGAGGGATTTGTACGGCCGTGTAAGCCCCGGCGATACTACAGAAAAATTTATTTTGGAAGTAAAAGCAGGAGATGAAAAAGGAAGAGGAGGTATTTATCGGGAACTGTTCAGAGGCAAATGGTATACCTATCAAATAGATGCAGGGGGCACTTTGACTTTTACAAGCGAAATAAACAATGCACATACATTACCCGAAAACTACCTTGCTATTATTCCTGAAACCATTAAAGAAGGACAAAAAAGCACTTTTTCCATCTACAATGACGGGGAACAAAACTATGGCTACAGCTGGAAAAAAGACGGGCAGGTAATACAGAATGGCCCTTCAAACAATTTGTTTATTGAAAAGGTGAGCTATGCCGATGCAGGAAAATATGAAGTTACCATTTCTAATCCTATAGGAACTTTGAGCATCAAGCCTGTCAATGTGAAAGTGGAATGTACTCGGGCTCCTGACGTAAATGTAGTGAGTAATCTCACTTATTGTCTCAATGAACCTTCTATTCCTCTTACTGCTTCGGGAAGCCCCGGCAACCAGATTGCCTGGTACGGTACTAATGCCTCGGGTGGAGAAGCAAGTAGCCTGGCACCGATTCCATCTACTGCAGTAGTCGGTACCACTTATTATTATGTAAGTCAAAAAATCAATGAAAACTGTGAAAGCACCAGAAGCAGAATTGAGGTGTCGGTCCATCCTAAACCAACCGCACCGGTGGTAAGTGATCTTAGTTTTTGTTTAGATGAACCCGCCACTTCGCTAACTGCAACCGCCAGCCCCGGAAACCAGATTGCCTGGTATGGGGCTAATCAAACAGGGGGTGTAGGCAGCGGTACAGCACCTGTACCGTCCACAGCAGTGGCTGGCACTTCTTATTATTATGTAAGTCAAAAAATCAATGAAAACTGTGAAAGCACCCGAAGCAGAATTGCGGTATTGGTGAATCCTAAACCCGCTGCTCCAAGCTTAAGTGTGGACAATGAACTGAATTTGGTATCGACTGCTGCTAAAAATCAGTGGTATTTCAACGGAACACTCATCAACGAAACAGCACAGAAATTCAAGCCCAATCTATTTGGATTATATACCGCTGTAGCTTTGGAAAACGGTTGCCTGAGCCTGGCCAGTGAGGGTTTTAATTACGTAATAACCGCTACCAGAAAGGAATACGATAAAACTTATATCGCCTACCCAAATCCTTTTCAAGACGCCATCAAAATTGACTTTAGTGCAGAAGAAGTGGATATTGAAATTTTTAATGCTATGGGTTCGAAAGTATACTCTAAAAAAGGTTTTAAGTCGGGTGAAACAGTGAGGACTTCTAAGCTTCAAACCGGAGCGTATCTACTGCTTATACACGAAAAAGAAAAACCCGTGCAGGTTTCGAAGATATGGAAATATTAACAAGAGATTTTTTCTTTAATTAAAGATTTTCCGAGGATTATCACTGGCATTAG
>JAHEBN010000174.1 GCA_024645245.1 Jiulongibacter sp.
TACCGGAGGTATTTCAGTTGAACTATAAGGAATAGACAAAGGCTCAAAATAATCCTCAATTCCGGCGGGAAAAATACTGGAAATCAGGCGAAACTCAGAGCTTCGTACTTGGAATTGATGCGGTATGTTCCGGGGCAAAAAAACAAAATCTCCGGGCCCGGCCAAAAATTCTTTTTTGCCGATAATAAACAATAACTGCCCTTCCAGTATATAAAATGATTCGTCTTGATACTCGTGCACATGCCGGGGCGGCTCCATACCGGGAATGCCCCGGGCTTCAAACATGGTAAACCGTCCGCCTGTTTCTTTGCCTGTGGCCAGGTAGGTAAATATTGCCCCACCACTTAGAAGCATACGGGATTTTGATTGATCGAAATGGCTTAAAAAAGCTTGCATGTTATTTTCCATAATTTTAGTTTTCAATGCATTTCTATTCCGCTGTATAAGTTTTAGATCTTCTTAACAAATATACACCAAGTACAATAAACCAAATCATATGAGCAGGTGCCGCAAAACCAAGTATACCCAAAACTGGATTTAAAAATGACAGAAAAGAGATTAGCATAAGTACACCGCATATCATCGGCCAATAGCACATCCACTTCGGCAAGGCACCGGCTTTTAATGCTGCCCAGGCCATCATACCGGTACCAATTACAATAATAAATAAGGGCCCGAATACATCATTAGAAATTTGGAAAAAGAAAAACACATAGGTGGCAATTGCCTGTATTTGCAGATCCATTTCCGGAGATTTTCCAAAATAAAGTAATACAAAATTCATTAAGCTTAATTGACTAATCCACAGCACCGAAGTAAAAGGAACTCCGATGAGATATCCGGCCAGACCGAGATTTTTTTGCCAGGAGTATTGGCAAATAAACGGATAAAAAATTAGTCCAACCACTAAAAAACAACTAAATCCCAAAAGGGGCAAAATCATCGCTATCCTGGATAAAGCCGGGCTGGATAGTACATTATGAATCCAGGGCAAGGAAGACCCTCCGGAATAAATTTCTGGCATAAAAAGAATTTTATGACTATCGGCAATTCCTGCAAAAGCCACTACAAAAAGACCGGCAAGTATCCCGCATATTCCGGCAAGTCGAAGATTTGAAGGGGAAATAAGGTCTTCTTTCATGTATAGAATTAATTAAGTGTTTGATTATAAATTTATTACTGGTTTTATCTGCCTGTAAAATTATTCTGACTATATTCGATTAAATTGTAAAAACCTGACAAAATGAATAAGGTGCTTGTCAAGAAATTTTTACCGGATTACAGTTTGCGAGAGCACATCACTTCGTATACGCTTATTGATATCCCTTATGACCTGGCAAAAAACATGGACTTCTCCGTTTTACCTTCTTGCCAAACCCGTATGATTCTGTTTATCGGAAAGACCTCTTTCCAGGTCAAAAAAGACGAGTTAGAAGCCGTACAACCTTATTCTCTTACCGGTCTTTACTCACGGCCGCAATTATTTGTACCTAAGCATGCCTTAAAACAAATCATGATTCAATTCACGCCCTGGGGTGTGCAGACCTTACTCGATTTTCCGCTGGCCGAAATCACGGACACCCGGGCAGATTTAAATTTTATTTTCAAAGAAGATTTGGAATTGTTGTGCCATTCGTTGCAAAACATTGACGCAGATAAAATAAAGGATGTTTTGGATATCTTTTTAAAAAACAAATTTCGCAAAGCTAATGCAGTGGATAAGCGGGCTAAAAATATTGCTCAGTACATTTTCAATACAAACGGCACCTTACGCCTCAATCAACTATCCAGCGAGCTTTTTATTTCCGAGCGTACCGCTCAAAGGTTAATTCACAATTCGATTGGCATTAATTATAAGTTTTTTTCCAGACTGGTACGCCTGGAATATGTGCGAAAATTATTAAGAAATGGTAATTTAAACCTGACCGAAGTAGCTCTGAGTGCAGGCTATTTTGACCAGGCACATTTTATTCACGAATTTCAGTCGGGTTTTGGCGAAACACCCCGGGCTTATCTGGAAAAACAACAAAAATTAATCTGGAACCAATTGCATTCCTAAGAAACCGGATACCATTTTGTTTCAAAAACTTTTAAATTTAAATAAAGAAACTTTAAATAAATTTATAGGGTAAAATCTTATCAGAATTTATATTAGAAAAATAATTTTTGCTATGAAATTCTTTCAGACCTATGAACCTCCCGCTTCACAAAAATGCATCATAAGGGAATACCAAATTCTACATATGCAATGGGATGCATCGGAGACTCTCCCTCCACCTTTTATCACGTGTCTGGCAAATAATGAACAGTGTTTGTATTTCTATCCCAGAGATGAAGTAAAATCACTGCCTACTATAGATTCCAAAGGAATAATAGCCATATCACCTACCATAACCGGCCCTAAAAACAAACCTGTAGGATTAAAATTTGGAAAGAACTACCTAATGATTAAAGTATCATTCCACCCTACCGGGCTTTATCGCTTGTTGCAAATCCCTATGCAAAAATTGGTTAATATTGGCTTAGACGCTTCCATTTTTTTTCCACAGGAAATAACCAAAATTAATGACCAATTGATTCAAACAAACTCTTATGAGAACATGATTGAAATAGTATCAGGTTTTATTGATAGCCTAATTGAAAAGGGTTTTAGCCCGGAAGAACCTATAGATAAAGTAGCAATCAGAATGTTGAATCCATTTATCAGATTAAGTTTACCGGAATGGGCATCTTTAGCCTGCCTGAGTCTGCGTCAATTTGAACGTAGTTTTACCACACGTGTCGGTATGTCTCCTAAAATGTATCTTAGAATAGTGCGATTTGAAAATGCCATGAAAATTAAAAATGCCTATCCGCAAAAAAGCTGGTCTGAAATTGCCCTGGAATGTGAATACAACGACTCCTCTCATTTATTACGTGAATTCAGACAGTTTGCAGAATTTGCTCCTGGCACTCTGATGGAAAAACAAACCAGCGGATACGGCGACTTTCCTTCAGGATAAATATGTCGTTTTTTTCCTAAATGCGATTCATGATATAAGCCGAATATTGCAAAACGGATTTAGCGAATGCTCTCCCGTTTTACATTTTTTTATTTAAATGGTTTAAATCATGCAAAACAATCAATTATATATTGTTAGAAAAATTATGGAAGATGGTTTTGGCAAAGCCAACTTTCAACTAATTGACGAATGTGTACGCGATAATTTTATCGAAAATCAGTTTGGTGTAAATCCTGGAAAAGAAGGCTTAAAAAAAACAATTAGTCAATTACACAGCAGCCTTTCCAATCTTAAATATGATTTACAAAATAGTATAGAAAATGGAGATACTATTTGGACTCACTACAAAGCAACAGCGATTCAATCAGGCACATTTATGAAAATGCCACCATCAGAAAAACAAATCTGCATAGATGTTATGGATATTTTCCGTTTCGAAAATGGCAAATTAAAAGAACACTGGGGAATACCGGATCGATTCGCAGCAATGGCTCAGCTACGTGTATTTAATAAAAAATAAGACATGATTAATTACTAATAATTTCAAACAATTAATAAAATGAAATCAAAAGCAGATAATCCGGGTGTATATATAGCCCCTCCACTTTTCTATGTAATAATTTTTGTGATATCCATTTTAATTCAAAAAATATACCCCATAAAAGTATTGTTTTTCGAGTCAAAAAGGGCGTTTTCCCTAGGTTTACTTCTAATAGCGATAGGTTTTTCAATTGTTCTTCCTGCAATTATAAGATTTTATAAAACAAAAAATACACTCATAACAATACGACCAGCCAATTCATTGCAAACATCAGGCATATATTCTTTTAGCAGAAACCCAATGTACCTTGGTTTGTTGACAATTTACAGCGGCATGGCATTCATTAAAGGCAATATTTGGACTTTTATATTAATACCTATTGTGATTTTGGTAGTTAGCTATTTTGTAATCTTAAAAGAGGAAAAATATTTAAATCGAAAATTTGGAAATGATTATACAGAATACAAAATGCGGGTAAGGCGTTGGGTTTAAATAAAACGCACATTAAGCTTAACAGCAATATTTTATAAACATTTACAAGGCATTTCAATCAAAAATATTTGTAAAATTTGAATTTCTAAAGTACCAATTTCCCTGAAAATAGAATCCTGAATTTGGGAATGCATATACCAGACCTTTCAGAAAAAATGATATTAAAAATTTGCAAAATGTAAAGTTTAAAAATAATTGAAAGCTTTTAAGCCGAATAATCTTTCTGAACTAAAAACCAGCAATTTGGATTAGAAAGAATTATAGAAAATGACCAGTTTCTAAGTATTTAAGATATTTCCCATTTAGCTATATCAAAACTTCCAAATCATCAAAACCAGATTTTATACAAAAACATAATTGCAAATTTTTCATTGAGATCTTAGATCATTTCCATGGCTTCCGATGAAGGGGGTTCTGTATTTATCAGTGGGTCAATTTGGCCAGAATATTCAAGCATCAATAACAAAGAAAACCCTAAACCTCAATGCAGAGATTAACACCTACAATCAATGCATATTTTGCAGAGAATAAAGCATTTGGGGGTTAATGACTTATTAATAAGGTATCTGCGTTTCTAAAAATTTGACGTTTGACAATTTTACGAACCCAATTGCAAATTTGTACAAATAATTTGCGTAGCCAAATGACTTCATATATATTTGTAGCCAAATAGCTACATAATGAATTTAAGACGTGACGTATTTCAGGCCCTTGCCGATCCCACCCGCAGGGCAATTTTACTTTTATTGGCTACGCAGTCCATGTCGGCCGGAGCCATTGCATCCAATTTCGACACAGCCCGTCCTACTGTTTCCAAACATTTACAGATTCTTGCCGAATGCGAACTATTGAAACAGGAACAAAGCGGCCGGGAGCTTCACTACCACATCAATGCTCAGAAAATGAAAGAAGTAGCCGATTTTATCGAACCTTTCCGCCAGATGTGGGATAATAGGTTTAACAAACTGGAAGCCATCATGAAACAATACAAAGTCGATTAAATGGAACTGAAAACAAAAATAAGTGCCGAAGATGGCAAGCAGGAAATACGAATCTCCCGGGAATTTGACCTTCCACTGGAATTGCTTTTCAGGGCCTATTCCGAAGCCGCAATTGTGGAACAATGGATGGGTACTAAAGTGATCAAACTCGAGAATAAAAACCACGGCAGCTGGCAATTCGCCACCACCGATCCGGCAGGAAACGTTCATGGCTTCCATGGGGTAATTCACGAATTTGCCCCCAATCAAAAAATCACCCGCACATTTGAAATGGAAAATACTCCTTTTCCGGTACAACTTGAGTTCTTGGAATTTGAAAAACTCACCAACGATACCAGCAAACTCAGCATGCAAATCGTCTACAAATCCGTAGAAGACAGAGATCGGATGCTGGCTCTGCCATTTGCAAAAGGCCTAAATATGGCTCATAACCGCCTGCAAGAAATAGCTAACCATTTAATCTGAACAAATATGTCAAAAAGAAACAAAATCATCTATTGGGTAGCTACCCTTTGGCTAGCATTGGGAATGTGCTCCACGGGCATTGTACAAATTATAAAAATGGAGGAAGAAGTCAAAAACCTTACAAATCTGGGTTACCCGCTTTACCTGATGACCCTTATCGGCGTTTGGAAAATATTAGGAGTAATCACGGTGTTAATTCCTAAATTTCCACTTGTAAAAGAATGGGCATATGCCGGCTTTTTCTTTGCCATGTCAGGTGCTAGTATCTCGCATATCGCTGTTGGCGATGCAGCGATAAGTCTTTTTGGTCCGGCTTTGCTTTTGGTGCTTACTGTTGTATCTTGGTATTTCAGACCAGCGAGTCGTAAAATTATATCTCTGAATTAACAGCACACCCGATGAATCCTAAAGTCGATTTCTATTTCTCCAAAAACAAAAAATGGCAGGCCGAAACCGTCAAACTGAGGCATATCATATTGGATTGCGGCCTAACGGAAGAACTGAAATGGGGCTGCCCCTGCTATACGTTTCAGAAAAGTAACATAGTACTAATTCACGATTTCAAAGAATATTGTGCCCTCTTGTTTATGAAAGGGGCATTGCTGCATGATTCGGCCAAAATTCTGATACAGCAAACAGAGAATGTGCAGTCCGCACGTCAACTACGCTTTACTACCATTCAGGATATAATCGATCAGGAAGCAACAATAAAATCCTATGTTTACGAGGCAATTGAAGTGGAAAAAGCAGGCTTAAAAGTAGAGATGAAAAAGCCGAAGGAGTTTGCCATGGCAGATGAATTTAAAGCCAAACTGGATGAAAACCCAAGTTTAAAGGCTGCTTTCGAAGGCCTCACACCGGGCAGGCAGAGAGCCTATTTACTTCATTTTTCGCAACCGAAGCAATCCAAAACCAGAGAATCCCGCGTAGAAAATGCGATTCCGGCAATTTTCGATGGAAAAGGATTGAATGATTAATTAGGCAAAAAGCATGAATGAAAATCCAATAGTTGATCAGTACTTAAGCGATGGCTGCGGCCGCTGTCCGCTAGGCGGCACGCCAGATTGTAAAGTACACAACTGGCCGGAAGAATTGAAATTATTGAGAAAGATAGCTTTGGACTGCGGCTTGACAGAAGAGTTAAAATGGGGAGTACCCTGCTATACGTTTCAAAAAAATAATGTGGCCATCGTTGCCGCATTCAAAGAATACGCCGCTCTAAGTTTTTTCAAAGGTGCCCTTTTACAAGACCCAAACGGAATACTCAGCCTACCCGGCGAAAACACCCAATCGGCCCGACTGATAAAGTTTACCGATGTAAAAGATATTGTAAAACAAATGTCCATCCTGAAAGCTTACATTTACGAGGCCATTGAAATTGAAAAAACAGGCCTGAAAGTAGATTTTAAAAAGCCCGATGAGTTTGAAATACCGGAAGAGTTTCAGAAAAAACTGGCAGAATCACCCGAATTAAAAAAAGCTTTTGAATCCTTGACTCCCGGCAGGCAGCGAGGCTATTTGTTGCATTTCTCCCAACCTAAACAATCCAAAACCCGCGAAGACCGGATAAATAAAAACTTCAGCAAAATCCTGGAAGGCAAAGGCTTTTTCGATTAATAGTTTACTCGAATTAAAATTGGCATATTTAGATTTAAAGAAATTGTTAATTAAGAAATACTATTTATTCCTTAAAACAAATGAAACGTCCGTTTGGAAAATTTCATTGGAATAAGCATAAAATTTTCAAATTCATCTAATATCAAATTTTACAAGAGCATCATTTTTCATTTGCTGTTTTTTTTGCTTCGTTTTTTTCGAACGGTCCGTCGTAACGGAAAAATGAAGGCCTGGCCGGCAGGCCAACCAAGAACAAGAAATATCTACCGTTTTGCGTTGTTTGTAATTAATGTTAATTAAGCACACGAAAAATTGCATTAATCAGTTAGTTGATTCTTTTAAGCCTAACTTTTTTTCATGATTTTTAAATAAATGACCAGAAAAGAATTTTTAAAAATCTGTGGAATACTCGGAATTGGTATTCCAGCTCAAGAGATACTTTCGGCATGTAAAACCGAAGAATTAATCCCAGGCAACTTCAAAGGAAAAGTAGTAATAATCGGAGCCGGTGCAGGCGGGCTTTCTGCCGGATATTTTCTTAAACAACAAGGAATAGATTTTGAAATCCTGGAGGCTTCTATAATTCCCGGTGGGCGAATACGAATCAATACCGATTTTGCCGATTTCCCCATTCCTTTGGGTGCCGAGTGGATAGAAACAAAAACAAGCATTTTTAGCGAAATTGTAAACGATTCATCCGTTAAATCCGACATCAAAACAGTATCCGATTCACCTGATTATAAATTTGTAAACTATTCCTGGTATAATTTTTTCGATGATTACATAATCCCATCCGTCGCCGACAAAATCACCTACAATTCTCAGGTAAAATCAGTGGATTATACCGGAGAGCAGATTTCGATAAAAACCATTAACAAGGAATACAAAGCTGATAAAGTTGTTGTTTCCGTACCGCTTAAGATTCTTAAGGCCGGCGATATCAATTTTATTCCGGCTTTTCCGAAAGACAAACTGGATGCCATCAAATCCTCCGAAATCTGGGATGGATTTAAAGCCTTTTTTGAGTTTTCTGAGCAGTTCTATGAGGATGAATTTGAAACGAATATTTACGATGCAAACGATGGTCAAAAAATTTATTACGATGCTACTTTAGGCCAGCAAAGTAGCCAAAATATAATAGGATTGTTTACTGTTGGCAAGCCGGCAGGCGATTTTATTTCCCATTCCGAAAGTTCATTAAAAGAGATCATCCTTAAAGAACTAGACGGCATGTTTTCTAATAAAGCTACTCCAAATTACAAAAAGCACATTACCCAAAACTGGAACAAGGAGCCATTTATCCGCGGTGGATACATGTCTGACTATGCCGACTGGAAAACAGTTAAGAAGCTAAGCGAAAGCCTGAGGGATAAAATATATTTTGCCGGAGGTGCCTATACCGATGGCGAAGATTGGGTTTCGGTACATACGGCTTCCCGCTCGGCTAAAGCTGCCATTAGCGAGATTTTAAAATTAAGCTAACAGGGATCATTTCAGGTTCATACTTTAATGCCCCTTAACTCCTTAATGTTTTAAAAAATCTTAATGAACCTTAACTTCTTAATGTTTTAAAAAATCTTAAAGAACCTTAACTTCTTAATGTTTTAA
>JAHEBN010000309.1 GCA_024645245.1 Jiulongibacter sp.
ATGGTCCCTTCGGTTTTTCGTATATGAATTTTGAAGAGAATTTTGAAGATTTTGCTATTGGTGCAAAAAAGGAAATCGAGCGTGTTAGAAGTACAACAGGATTAATGCCAGCTGTTATTAGTGAAAATCTGATACACTATTCTTCGCTCCCATGGTTAAACTTTAAGTCATTTTCACATGCCAGAAGCTTCTCTTTTCCAGATAGTTGTCCTAAAATTTCTTTTGGTCAAATGTACGAGAAAGACGGTGATAAATTAATGCCCGTTTCGATCCATGTGCACCATGCTTTAATGGATGGTTATGAAGTAGGTATATTTGTGGATAAATTTCAAAATTTGATGAATGGCTAGTGAAAAAACCAAAATGATTACCGGAAAGCCGTATTTGGCCTTCGAAAAAGAATTGGTCAGCGAAAGACAATTTGCCAGAGATCTCGTGTTTGAATTTAATACGCTTGGACCGTGAGAAAATAAAAAAAGAAAACAAATTCTAAAGAGGCTTTTTGGCAATACCAAAAAGAATTTTTTTATTGAACCTCCTTTTCATTGCGACTATGGCTATCAGATTGAAATTGGTGATAATTTTTATGCAAACTTTAATTTGGTCGTTCTAGATTGTGCCAAAGTGACTATTGGCGATAACGTATTTATTGGTCCGAATGTAGGTATTTACACTGCTGGGCATCCGATTCATCCAGAGAAAAGAAATGAAGGTTACGAACATGCCTTCCCCATCACTATTGGAAATAATGTGTGGATCGGAGGACATGTGGTAATCAATCCGGATATTACTATCGGAGATAACACAGTTATCGCTTCGGGAAGTGTAGTAACAAAAGACATACCTGCGAATGTAATTGCGATGGGAAATCCATGTAAAATATACAGAGAAATTACGGAAGAGGATAAACTTTACTACTTTAAGAAACTACCCTTTGAATAGACCAAATCTTTTGGTATTGTAGATATTTATCTGATTAAAAAGGGAAAGCCAATAAAGGCTCTCCCTTTACATATCTTTGATATAATCAATTTAATCTGGGTTTATGTATGATTCTTATCACTAATGAAATGATATAGATGATCAATCCATACATGGTCGTAATAGAACTCACTTTAAGTCCTCCAGCCATCATTTGCTGACTTACTTGTCCCATTTCTTCTATCCCTTTAAATGCACCATACAGACCAATGATCTGACCCAAAACCCCGATAGCCAATGCCAATAAACCAATTTCATTTATCCATTCCGGGAATTTGAATGCTGCAACAATAAGCGCAATAAGCAAAATGGTTAATAAACTCATAAATAAAGTACCTCCTTGATAAAATAGTTCTAACATCTTTTTTGTTTTAAAATTAATACTTTAAAATTATATCTATTCTGTCAAAATCACCTATGCAATAACCCTTTCTAGAACGGTTAAAACCCCGTTTTAACTTAGTTCATCTTAATCTTTAGCGATAATTGCTCTAACAATTTATATTTTTACCATATGAAATTTAAACCGATCGGTCATATCGTATATTGGTTTTGCGTATCAATATTAATTGCACTTTTATTAAGGACCTCATTTGGGACATTTTGGGAAGCTTGGTTAGTCTCTCTGTTATTTATTCCTGCGGCTTTATTGATCAAATTCTCATGGCCCAAAATCAAGACACTACCAAAAACCAAAAAGATCTTAAGACTTTTTTATGTGGCAGTTGCCTCATTATACATTTGCTACCTGGCCATTACCTTGGCCTATTGGTATTTTTTAGAATTGCGAGGCGGACAAATGGAACAAGTTTTTTTAAATCCTGTTTTGGTATGGATCATATTGGGATTTTTTGCTGGAATTGAATCCTATTTTTTTCCCATTCATGATCCAATTTCAAAAAAATCGATTACAATTTTCAGCAATAGAAAAAATACCACACTACTCATAGATGATATTGTTTTTATTGAAAGTCGAAATGAATTCACGCTGGTAAGGTTGGCAAATGATCAAGAAATAATCAACAAAATAACCATATCAAATTGGGTAGATAAACTGCCAAATTTTATTAGAACTCATCGATCATTTTTAATTAATCCAAGCTCAGCCATTCTAAAAGGTAATGAAATTATAATTTCCTCAAAATGGCATATCCCCATATCGAGAAGTTATAAAGCAGAAGTGTACAATTATTTTAAAAATAGATCATCGGCAATCTGACATCTTTGATATAAGACCTTATGTGATATTTTTGATATATTTGATTCGAATTATAAAATTTTTTCGAAAATGAAAAAAGTACTCCTATTACTAGTTACCATTTTTTTAATTAATTGTGGTAAGGATAATAAAAATACTATTGAAGAGGCTACCCCTTCTGATACTACAAATGCACTAGAGAAAAGC
>JAHEBN010000175.1 GCA_024645245.1 Jiulongibacter sp.
TTGAAGGCTTATTATCCCAAATTCAGCCAAATCAAATTCCAGGTTTTTCTGCTCTTCATCTAAAGCGTGGTGGTCACTCACAATGGCGTCTATGGTGCCATCGGCCAGGCCTTTTTGCAAAGCTTTTACATCATTTTTAGATCGGAATGGAGGATTAACTTTCAGATTGGTATCAAAACCTGATAAATCATCATCTGTAAATGCCAGTTGATGTGCTGCAATATCGCAACTTACCGGCAATCCGTTTTTCTTGGCTTTTCGGATCAATTCAACACTTTTGGAGGAAGAAACAGTGGAAAAATGAAGCAAAGGAAGTTCGTAATTCAAGCCGGAATATTCCAGTAATTTTAAATCCCGCTGGATCATTATTTCCTCCGCCGCATCCGGAATACCCTTCATACCCAGCCTTGTACTCGAAATTCCTTCATGCATCTGTCCGAAAAGTGCCAGGGTAGGCTCCATGGGCTTATTGATCAAAAGAGCTTTTTTTGGAAAAAGGTACTGCAATGTTTTTAAGAAAATATCTGCATTCCAGATGGCGTTGCTACCATCGGTAAAAGCCGCAGCTCCTGCGTTAAGCATATCCCACATTTCGGTGAAATCTTTACCTTCGCAATTTTTGGTTACTGCACCAGCTGGAATCAGGTTCACCAGATGTTTTTCTGAAAAATTTCGGAAATAGCTGAGCGACTCTTTGTTTTGAATCACCGGAACCGTATTAGGCATGATTAATAACTCCGTAAAACCTCCGGCACTTGCTGCATCGCTCAGGCTTTGCAGGGTATCCATAGATTCGTGTCCAGGGTCTGCTGAGCTACATCGCATATCAAAAAAACCAGGGGAAACATGCAGGTTTTTGCCTTCAATTACTTCGTCGGAATCGGCATTGATTTTTCCTATTTCGGAAATAATACCGTCTACAATTAAAATATCCTGCACTTTGCCATGATGGGCAGAGTCTTTATTTATCAGTTTTGCTTGCTTGATAAGCGTACGCATATGTTTTATTGCAGGTTGATTTTTTCAAAAAAAAAGCCCTTTCGGGCTTGCAATTAATGACCAGTACTCTCTTTGTAAGTTTGGGCATTCATCAACTTGTCGAGATCTGCCGGATCGTTTATTTCCATTTTTATCAACCAACCGTTTCCGTATGGATCGGAGTTGACTAATTCCGGTTCATCTGTAATCTGGCTGTTTACTTCCAGGATTTTTCCAGATACAGGCAAAAATAAATCAGAAACTGTTTTAACGGCTTCTATTGTTCCGAAAATATCATTGGCTTCGAGGCTTTCTCCTTCTGTTTCTATTTCTATAAAAACGATATCTCCCAGTTCGCCCTGGGCAAATTCAGTGATTCCTACCACGGCAATATTATCAGATTCCAGTCTGATCCATTCGTGTTCTTCGGTATATTTTAATTCCTCTGGAAAATTCATTGGGTGCTTGTTTTCTGAAATAGTGCCGCAAGTTAATTCAATTCTGAATTGTTTCAAAACTTGCTTTAGCGAATAAAAAAACTTTTGAATATAACTTACTCTGCCAGGTTGAATTTCATGTTTAATCCACCAACTGTTCGCTTTGTTTGATACGATAAAGATGTAAATGGTGAGTTATTGAAATGCTCTATGTAGAAGCTCATACTCAATCTTTTGTTGAATTGGTATTGCACCTGCGGGCGAAGCTGGAAATTGTAATTTCCCTGAATTGGCACGGCGTCGCCATCCAGCCTGCGTTGCAAAGCCGTAATGTCACGCAAAGTAACATCGAATCGAAAATTAAGGTCATTTTTCAAAACAATAAGATTTCCATCTTTCCCTTTAAATGGTAATTTTACGTCTTTTTTGCGAAAACCCACCCCAAAAACAAGGTCATTCGAATTGTATTCAGCTACCTGCGAATTTGACAGGTTAAGACCGGCTCGTCTTTCTTTGTTGTATGAAAACTGCCCGCTCAATTTCCCTTTGGTAGTAAACTGAACCCCAATCATAGGAGAGAATTTCTCTTCCATGGTGATGGTACTCATAATAAATACTGGCAGGTAGTAGGGGTCAATACCTAATGTCTGGGTGAGGTTACCCAATTGGTAATCACTCACCATTAAGTTTACCATGTTGGCACCGTATTCAAGCGAACTGGTAAAATTGCCCACTGAATAAGTTGAGCTGTAGCTATGGCTTAAAGTAAGGGAATTGAAAAGTTTGTTGAAAACGGGTAATTTTTCCAGTCCGTTGTAATCAACCCGCCAGTTTGGTAATGGGAACTGTAAGAAAGGATTAAAAGTGTCTCTTCCTTTTTTATCGGCTTTTGCATAAAGTTTATCAACGGAGTTACCGCTATATGCAGCAAAAAATGCAGGAATAAGTACATCCTGTGAGTTGATATCGTAAATTCCTTTTTCTCCGTTTCCTACTCTTTGGGTCAATTTATCTAACACCAATTGCCTGTTGGATACCATATTGTTAAAAATCTCGTAGTCGTAATTACTCTGGGGATCCTTATTCATTTTCTTAAATCCGGTTTTAAAAGACCAGAACGACATACTGAAAGTACCGTTTCGGAATGGATTATAAGATTGAAACTGCCCCGATCCTACATCATCTGGACGGAATATTTCCTGATAACTATCACCCCTGGAATAGTTTCCTTTGATCTGCATACGAAATCCGGTAAAAGGCTCCAGATTGGTGCTGAAATCAAAACGTTTTTGTTTGGTTTGGGTAAACGGATCGTTACGTTCCACACTGGGGCTCATAAGGTTGTTTCGATTCGCCCTGGCGAGCCAGCTGTTGGTTAGTCCGTTTTCGTAATAGCCCTGACTACCAAAAAGCGTAAAGGGGAGCCAGTTCATGTTTCCCCCATTGGCTTCCATCGGGCTTAGATTTCCGAAGATTTTGGGCTGTGCGATGATTCCAGGTAAAATTGTACCTTGTTGCAAGGAATAAGTAAAGTTAATTCCCCGGACTGTCATGAGTAGTCTAGTGAATTTCTTGAGCAATTCAGAAGATGGTAAAACCAAATCTTCCTCGGCACCAAAACTACGGGTGAAGCGATCTCTTGGAGCATTTGGCGAATTGGCAAACTTCAGGTATTTAAGCTTGTTGTATAATTTTACCAGATCAAAGGAGCCTTGAAAAGCAATTTCCCGATTGTTTTCTGCATAATTGCCGAAATTGGCACCGTTGGCATCTGAAATAATACTCTTATTTAGGTATTCGTAGGAATTGGCCCGGTAATTAAAATCGGCATTGAAGCGGGCATCGGCACGTAGCCAATCGAGTAAAAAGAATTTATCGAGTGGTAATTTATAAGTTGTTTGTACGCTTTGAACATAATTCTTTGGTCTGCCTAGTTTTTTCAGGTTGTTCCATATTTCATCCTTAATTACTTTATTATCCAATTCACCGTTTGCATGATCCACAATGGCGTTCATGTGTGAGGAATAAGTGATATCTACCGATTTGGTAAGATTCCATTGTAAATCGTAAAAGCGGTTCAATAAAAAATATTGTTGATAATAGGGGTCAATGCCAATGCTATCCAGCTTTCCGCTCACATATTGGGTTTTGATGTAACTCCTGTCGAAATCGGTTCGGAAAGCCAGTAAATTGGGAATAGGGGATAGGTTAAAATCCTTTAACCAGGTAAACATGGGTTTTTCCAGCTTTTTATTGTCTTTAAAGGGCTCCCAAAGAAAGCCTTTCGGAGCATATTGATAAGTTAGCCCGCCGCGTTTCTGATCGGCCAGGTATTCCTTCATGATGGCATTATGCCGCTCAATATTAGTGTGGGAATAGGAGAATGTGAAATTTTCAATGTCGTAAATGTTGCTTTTTGCCGCAGTATTGGTTTTTACTTTTCTTACGTTCGAAAAATTAAAGCCTTTATTGGTACTACTTTCGATTACAGATTGACGATATCGGGATCTGTCAGCTGGATTGGTGAATTGGTTCAGTGAGTTTTCCAAAACAATATCCGGATCTAAGGGATCAAAATGCGGGATAACCTGCTGCTTATCGTAATTCACAAAGAAAGGTATACTCAGTCCCCATTTTTCCGGAAGTAGCTTATCAAACTGCACAGCAGATGCTATTCCAAATCCTTGAGCTGTAGAACGGGATCTGGCCGAAATACGGGACTGAACCCCACCAAACCCGTATGTATTCATATTGCCGCTAATCGAAACTATAGCTATATCAGCCAGTTTGATATCCGCATTTAATACGCCGGCTTCGCCTTTGGTTTGATCAAAACCATTGGCACGTAATTCATCAAACCACACGGTGAAGTTGCCATCGCTCGTATTTCCACCCTCGGGATTCACTACACCCACCATAAATGTTTGAATACTGCTCATGTCCGGATTACCAATTACCCGCATGGTGTAGGTTCTTTCCGTAATTTCGCCTAAAGCATTTTCTCCCTGAAAAGTCATGACCCGGCTAAACACGGAATCTAATCTTGAACTGCTTCTGTTTCGACTTACTTTTAAATTTCGGAGGGAATCGAGGGGGATATCAAAATCGTTTTCATAAGGCCAGATATCTTCTTGCTGGTATTGAATGTCGGTATTAGAACCAGATGATTTTAACCTGGATTGAGTAAGTTTTGGAATTTCGATTTCGTAATAATTATTTTTCAGATCGGTACCAAAACGCATAAAAGCACCTGCCTCCTGATCAATACCATCCTGATTACTATGCATATGAACAAACATTTGCATTTTTTTATACATGTTCAGGTCAATACGGGTATTTTTAAAAATTGCTCTTTTATCGCCGTCGCGTAATTGACCCACACTCAAGCTGGCCGATTGTTCATTAAATTGCATTAGGGTTTGTTGCGAAAAATCGCGGTCACGACGAAAGCCCGGAGGAACCAGGTAAGGAATTTGTCCTTCTTTAATGTTACAGTTTCCTTGCAAATCACAACCGTTTTCTTCAACAGATACTGTGGAGACTTTAAAGTCGGCATTGTAAGTTTCAGGAACATCCAGATAGCTGTGATCGTTAAGGTCCTGCGTATAGGTTCTGTATTGATTTGCAACTAATTGCAGGGCTGCAAAACGCAGAACCACAGGTTGTTTCCAACCCGTAAGCATCATCCGCATAAATCTTATTGACTTAAAACCGGTAATATCCACACTACGCGTTGGCTTCCGAATTGGCACACGGAATAAATACCAGTAGGTGCCGGGTTTTCCTTCTACTTGTACTTTATCAATAATGTAATTGTTTGATAATTCGCCGTTTCCACTGTTATCCAGTTTTATTTCGTATTCATGGTAACCTTCAGCATCGTTTATGGAATTGTCCTGATTTATATCTTCTTTATCGGCGGTGGCGGTAGAAGCCGGGGTTACCAAATCACTTTGGCGTATTGGTGGGGCATTGTTTTCAATCCCCAGGTAGTTTTTAAAACGTTTTACAATATAATCGCTTTCGCCAAAGGAGTTATCCAGGAAAAAACGGAAATCGTCACCGGATGGATCTTGTTCAATGGCATTGTATGCTTCTGCAGATACTTTAGGTTTTATTTTATCCAAAAAGTTCTTGATGTGTTCTGTCGTTTTTTCCTCGGCATTGCTCAATCCATCAAATCCAATATCTTGTTTAGCACGTGAGTCTTCTGAATTATCGAAAGCATCAGTAATGTATTGGATTGTAGGTGCTTTGCCCCATGCTGTAACTGTAGGTGGTGAAGTTGCATTCTCAATTGGCAATATACCATTCTCAAAGTTAAACCGACTATCCGGAATTACATCTTCCGAAATATCCCCCAACTGGAAAAGCAGTTTCCCGCCGGTAGAATTCGTTAAATTAAAGTTTCCATCTTTTACCACATCTTTGAAAGGGTCGAGCAACCAGAATTCCAGGTATTCAATATTCGAATTATCGAAATCGGCATCGAAAGTGATCCCTCTCATTAGGGCACCAAAATTTTCTTCTGGAGTTTTCAGTAATCCTTTGTTGTCCAGATCCGTATTGTAATTGTACATACCTCTTTCGCTCGGGAAATAGGAAATGTCGAGAATATTGGTTGGTAAATTCTGGCCTAAAACGGGTCTCGATCTACCAGGAAAAATGTTTTGAATCTGAAAAGAACGCTCATAAAGGTTACTTTGAGCTACACGCTGCAACTCTTCCGGAACTACTGAACTTCCACCAGAACCGAATCCATTAGTAAAGAATGTAGAAGGGTCGATGGTATAAACCGAAATTTTGGCTCTTTTGTAGTTATATCCATACACATCACCAGGAACTTGATAAGGGGCAGGTGTAGATCCTAATCGCCATCTGGTAGGTTGTCTGGTCAAATCGTTAATGTTTCTGGCTGCTTCAAAATCATCAATCATGGCATTGCCATTCACTCTTTTGTTGTTAACCCCGGGAATAAGCTGGGCAAATTCAGCATTAAGCAAAATACTGGAAGGTTCCTTAGTTTGGATCAACGGTAGTTTGTCTAAAAGACGGGTAAGACCAATTCCTTCTTTTTTCATGTTGAGGTCAAGGCCCCAAAGCGTGTTGTTTACCGGCTCGTTACCTATGGCAGCTCTTGTGAGAAAACCCGGGGTATTTTCGCGGAGGTCCATCACAGTTGCACCCAAACGTATATTCCGATTGACCGTATAATCTAATCGGGTTCCAAAAAGGCGGCGTATTTGTGCCTGAAAAAGATCGGGTCTTTCGTAATCAATCCGGATTTGTCTGGCAGATGCCAATATACTTGGATTCGTAAGCTTTATTCTTCCTAATTGGCTATCGACATTAAAATCCACTCCTTCCTGCAATTGCGTTCCACCTGCATAAACCTTTACAGATGCTCCTGAAGCTCCCAGTGGTAGCGGGATTTCCGTACTGCTTGATTGCACGGAGCCTTTGAGGAAAAATTTGTTTTTACCGTTAATTTGCTGGGCATCTGTTAGCGTTTTACGATAGAGTTCGTTGAAAACATATTTTTGTTGCAAAATCTCTTCGCCCGAAACAAATTGTTTGTCTAAATACGAGCCAAAAGGCTCTAATACTGGGAAAATCACTTTACCCTGTAACTCGTTAATTGTCACATTTTCAATGAAATCAAAGTTTCCGTCTGGTTGGGGATCATTATTGAAATTCAGTTTATCGAGTTTATAAACGTCCAGCAGGTTTTTGTCTTTCAATTTTTCTCCTTCGTGTAAGGTAGGCGTATCAATACCGGTTTTATCATCTTTATAAATTACACGAAGTTGAAAGCCTTGTCGTTCGATTTGGGTTTGGCCCAAGGAATAAATGTTTTTCATCATCAGATCCCACATAGGATGTGTCAGGCGGTTTCTGATGGTTGACGATTTCAACATTTTAAGCATGATCACATCGTCTTCCTTTCTTATGGCGTAATCCTCGGTAAGTTCACCCACTTTATAGTGACGGCCATTGTATGTATATTCGTATGAAACAGCCAGAATTTCGTCGTTGCGTAGTGGAGTTAATAGAGAAATGTAGCCTAATTGTGGATGGAAGCTAAATTCTCTGTCTGTAAGTCTTTTTGCTCCTCTTAGAATTTCGAAATCAATTCCTTTTTGTAATTGTAAAGCTTCGAAGGCTGAATTTATGTTATCTATCTGTCGATAATTCGGATCAGGATTTTGTAGAATATCTTTTCCTAAACTATTGGTTTCATTGGCTGCGGCATCCAAACCGTTCGCTGTTACTGAACTTGGATTAGAAGGGTTAACTTCACCTAAATCGGTAATCCCTACCAGGTTACGCATAGTGTTTACGGTATTTGTACGATTGGTTACGTAAACTTCCACACGGGTAATTAAAACACCGGAAGTAATCATGGGAAGGTTTTTCAGGCTGCTTTCGTATTTATCCCGGAAAAAATGAGATAAGAAAAAGTGCCTGTTTTCATCGTATTCGTCGCATCTTATCTCGAAAGGTCGGTTTTGGGCACCGCCATTTATGATAATGGATTCGGTACGGGAGCGTTGTTGAGCAACTACTGATGTTACATCCAAACGCCCAAATCGCAAGCCGGCTTTTACACCAAACAGATTTTCTACTCCCGGCACCAACTGGCTTCTCACCGGAAAACTCACATTTCCCAATTCTAAAGTTTGTAAAATATCTTCCGGTTCATTCTTGAAATTAAGCTTGAATTGGTTTTCGAAATTAAAGGCCGATTTGGTATCCATATTCCCCAGAATATTCATTTTCTGACGAGCCTGATTACCTTTTCCTAAAAGACCTCCTACGGTTTTGCCAATCTGGCCAATATTAGGTTGGTCTTTGTTTTGATTTGGATTACCTGTATTACCATTGTATCCATTGTCTTGCCCGCCGGCACCGTTGAAAAGGTTGTTGAAGTTGATACTAATCTGTTGATCAAAATCAAATATGGGTCTCTTTCTTTGATAAAGCGGTAAGAAGGGGTTATTGATATATTGGCTTCCGGCTCTTAAATCCACACTAACAAAACCGTTTGGCTTAAATTCAGGAGGTTTACCTCCGAAAATCCGATCCACAATCGGGTTTTTCTGAATTTTTGGGCTAAGTCCACGTCCACTTGTGCTGGAGTTTCCATCCATCAGGCGTTCATAGTCACGGGCAATACTCTGACGAACAGCCGCATTTTGCAGGCTGTTGTATTCATTGAAACTCATGCTCTGTGAAAGCTTGAAGTCTTTTTGCTTGTCCAGGTTATCAGCA
>JAHEBN010000024.1:0-11703 GCA_024645245.1 Jiulongibacter sp.
TGATAAAATCGCTGAAAACCTGATGATAGAATTGGCCGGCCTTGGAATTCATAATTTATCGGATAAACGTGTCAGCATCATAGCCCATTCCATGGGAGGGTTGGTTTCCAGAGTTTTAATCGAAAAATACAAGGTGAATTTTGTGGAAAAACTGATTATGGCTGGTACCCCAAATGGCGGTTCAAATTTTGGTAAAATACCCTCCTATATTTCTTTGGCTACCAATGTTCTTTCATTAGGGATGAGTTCGGCCATTTTTGCTCCCCATTTGGCCTGGGCTGCGGGTCTTATAGCCGTTTTGAAACGAAGTGATAAAATATTGGTTACTCTGGCCGAAATGAATCAGAAATCTGATTTTATCCAAAATCTGTATAAAATGGAAGACCCACATATACCCTATTATATACTTGCCGGCAGAATTGATTGGTATGAAGATAAAACCAGCACCGGATTGGGTAAACTGGCAAACAAACTCACCTTAATGGCAGGAAATCTTTTCCAAAAAGGGCTTCAACACGATATTGCGGTTTATACTTCTGATATTCCAAAGCGGTAAAAAAAGAAATTGGTTGCACCCACATGATTTATTATCAAGAAGAGGATAGTACCGAAATTATGAGATCTTGGTTAACAGAAATTCCTGATAACGAACCTAAAAATTAAAAAAATGGACAAGAGACCCGCAATCGTTCTGGCTTATGCCAACAATCAGGAATCAAGGCTAGCTCATCTGGTGAAAGAAATGACTGATACAGGTGATGAATTATTAAAAATAGATTATGAAGTAAAAATCATCACCATTTATGATGCCGATATCGAGAAAATCAGAACCAAAATTGATGAATACAAAGAAAGCATTGTAGCCTTTATGTTTAGCGGGCATTCGGGCCAGTTAGCTATAAAAACTACCGGACACGCCATGTCGGCAATAGGTTTAGCCAATTGTTTGGCAGCATGCCCGGCCCTTAAACTGATTTTTATCAATGGCTGCTCATCTGCCGGCCAAATAGAACATTTCAAACAAACCAGAGCTTCCAATTACATTTTCACGGAATCTCCGATTGAGGATCAGGCAGCCTCCGATTTTGCCACTACTTTTTGGAAAAGAATGGCTCTTGAGAATACCATTGACGAAGCCTTCGAAATTGCGTTTAGAAATGCTCAGGCCTTTAATGGAAATATTAAATCCCAAAAATCCCGATTTTTGGATGAATTTGAGCCTAAAGGTGATGATTTGAATAAATGGATACTAAGTCAAAATGAAAACGAAGAATGGTCATTAAGAGACGAAATCAATGCATTCAATGAGAAACCGGCATTTGAGGTAAATAAACTGCTGAAAAGAACGCTTCATGCTGAACTTTCTAAAACGGAAAGAGATATCCGTGGAATTAAGGATTTTGATTCAGCCCGAGGTGAAATTTACGCAAAATTTCCACAGTTTTTCTCGAAATACATACATGACTTGTGTGCCCCGCCACCTCCGCAAAGTACCATGTCTAATGAAGATGATAGTTATTCCTACCCAAATCTAAAACGACTGAAAAAAATCATTGATTTCTATTTGGTAATTAAAGAAATAACGAAAGCTCTAACCCTTGCCGAAATTCGGGAAAATCTGATAAGTCAGGAAACCGCTGATTTTGCCTTCTCCGATTCATGGCTCACAGACGATGTAGAAAATGTAATTTTTGGAATTAACTGGCTTAGATCTGCAGGAAAACAAACGGTATTTACGCAAGAGCTGATTTCTTTAGACTTGAAAATATTTCTGGAATCGGCTCAGTATTTTGAAGAAACCAAAAAGCAAGTTGCACTATCCGAAAAGCCTGATACTCCCGGTAATGAAAAGTTGAGTCCCAAACAATTGCAGGCCTATTGTGAAAAAGCAGAATTTCATCTTGTGGAATTGTTAAAAGAAGTAATTTTTATTAAGAATTATAAGTTGGTCACCATTAAACAGATGACTGTTTATAAAAACAGGGCATACGAAGAAGTAGTCTTTGGTTTCTCTTTATTTTCTTACGAAGCCACCGATTTTAATAGAAATGATCCTAAAGAATTTATTGAAGAAGAAATTAAGTTAATGGCTCCTGACACTTTTTCTATTTTGTTAATCCGAAAAATTGATCCCGACATGACAGAAAGCTTATCAACGGGAAAATACCTGAATCTTTCTCCCTTTTTAATTGACAATAATACACTTTTTGATAAGGCTAAAATTCCGAATATCAGTTTTTGGGAATCCATAGAAAATGACAGCATTACTTATAAAACTTTTTATGTACCCGATCAAACAAAACTCAGAATCAAAGAAGACCTGGATGACCCTTCAAAAAATCGCTTTTACGATAATTTGAAACTTCAATTTGATCATTTCTTTTCCTTAATACCTAACTCCAAAAGCCATGCAGCAGGTTGATAGCCCATTTAAATTTTTAGCACCTTATGAGTCGAAGGATAAAGATTCTTATTGGGGCAGAGAAGAAGAAATAGAGTCACTTTATGATATGCTTTTCGCCAGTAACTCGATATTCATTTATGGCCCATCCGGTACGGGTAAAACAAGCCTGGTGCAGTGCGGCCTCTGGAAAAAATTCAGTAGTCCGGACTGGATTCCGCTATTGATCCGGCGTGGTGAAAATTTCAACGAGAGCCTTACCAATGAACTGAATAAGATATTAAAAGTTGATCCGAATATAAGTACAGAAGACCATATTATTCAAATATATAATACCTATTACCGAACGGTTTATTTGATATTTGATCAATTTGAGGAGGTTTTTACCCTGGCCAAAAAAGATGAAAAAGGAAAAGTAATACTGAACGAAAAAAATAAATCGGAAGAAATAAGTCAACTTTTCCAATTATTTAAAAGATTGAGGAAAAAGGCTTTGCCTTGTAAAATAATACTGCTCATGCGGGAGGAGTTTTTGGGGCAATTATACAAATACGAAGAAGATTTACCCGACCTTTTCGACTTTCGGCTGAGAGTTGAGCCCATGAATGCTTCGAAGCTGAATGAAACTATTCACGGTACATTTAATTATTTTAATGTCAAATGTGAACAGCTAAATACCATTTCGGGGAAATTGATGGAGGGGGGAGCCACAGGACAACTGGCTTATTTACAGGTGTATCTGGATAGATTATGGAAGACGGCCTATGCCGAACAAAAACCAAAAACAGAAGGTAAGGAATTCCCGGAAATAAGCATCACACCGGCTATAATAGATGAGGTAAAAAACATAAGCGATGTGCTTGAGCAATACCTCGAAGAACAGGAAAAAAAGATTGCAAATTCTCTCCATTCAGAAGTTGCCAAAGTGAGAGAGATTTTGGACTTATTCGTTACTGATAATGGCACCAAACAGCCCATTCTGATAAACGCAGAGCGATTGTCTACAAGCTTTGCCATAGAATGTCTCGAAAAACTTCAGGCGGCCAGGTTGGTTTATAAAGGCGAAAAATATTACGAGCTTTCGCACGATGCCTTAGCCGGGATACTCAATAGCAAAAGAACGGGTGAACAACGCCTGATAAAAAACCTGAGTTTTAATCTGCGTACCAATTATGACCTTTATGTAAATCAAAATGGTGGTTATCTAAATGAAGAAAATGTAAGCTTGATGGATAAGTATTTGGAGCCCATTAAAGATGAACTTAATATAAATACCGATGTTGCCCCACTTTTAAATTATTTAGATAAAAGCCGAGAAACGAATACAGAGAAAAGGCAAGAATTGGAAAAGAAAAACAGGAGGCTTAGTTTTTTAAACAAGGTTGCAATATTCTTGCTAATCATGGCCGGAGTTTTGGGTTTATTTTCCATTTATTGGGCTTTAAATTCTTCCCGAAATTTCAACAAAACGATCATGAGTTCGAAAGTATCACTCCATATTGCAGAATCAGATCATGAAAGCCCGACTCAAAAATTAAGGTTACTCTTAAATGCGTATCAAATTAATAAGGACATCTCTCAAAGTATGATTATTGAAAATCGAGTTCTTGCCGCTTTTAATACGGCTAATATTCACCAATTAAGAGAAATAGCGAAGTGGCCCGAAGAGGATAGCATTTCTTCACCGGATAAATTTGTCGCTTTTTCGCCGGATAGTAAATGGATAGTAATGGAAGAAAAAAACAAGACAAAAATTATAAATCTGAAAACAATAGAAACCTTAAATAATCCGGACTTTGGTCTTTATTACCAGGTTTTCTTTTCACCGGATAGTAAATGGATTTTGACAAGGTTAAATGACGACAAGGATAAATCGCCAAAAAATTATGAAATTTGGGAATTACCACACCTAATCAGAGTAAATACACCCCAACCACTAGTTAATTTAGAATCCATTAGTTTTTCTATGGATAGCAAGTATTTACAGTTTAGTTATTTTGATTCCTTAAAAAATGCTTTGCTTATTAAAAATTTGGATCTTGAAAAAAAAGAGCTGCAAGAACACCTGAAACCTAATATACTATTTGGGCAAAATTTAACCAAAAATTATACTGAAGTAAACGAAATTACGACCATTAAGAATTCAAATTCTGCTAATCAGTATCCTGCAAACATAGTGAACCTGCATTCGGAAATATATCCATCCAATGATCACAAAAAATTGGTAACCATTCAGGAAAACCGAATTCTAAATAAATCTAATTCCAAATATTGGGAATATCCTTTTACGAATGCACAACACTTTCTCGACGAGGAGCAACATATTGTTTTTGCTGCATTTTCTCTTGATAAAAATTACCTTTGGACCGTTTCGGAAAAAAATGAAAGAAAGATATGGAATATATCATCTTCCGAAAGAATAAATAATTCAATTTCTGCCGACAAATTAATACTAGGAATAATTAACACTGCAAAAGGGATACGCCTCTTAAAATACTATAAAGACAAAAGCAACAGAGATTGTTCGGATTGTTACAGGGGATTGTCTCTACTGGATCCGGAAACAGGAAATTCTGTACCAATAAGCAATCTTCCCGCTTTGACTTACGGCATTTCGCCAAATAAAGAATGGTTAGTTTGGCAGGAGTTAAACGGCTCCACATCCGCGAGCGATATTTTTAGAATATATAATTTAAAAAAGGGGGGATTTTCTCCTTCATTAAGTAGAGTTGCTTATTTAGATTCAGTTAGTTTTTCTGTTGATAATAAATGGGTTAAAACCTTTGAATCCTATGAAGAACATATAATAAATCTGGAAGATGGCAAAATGGACGACTCCAAAATAAATCTAAAATTCAGTAATTCAAGAGCCAAAATGGAGACAAACTCCAAATGGAAAACCAAAATAGTTGGTCATAAAGTAATTACGATCGAAGCTAAAAGTGGAGATACTTTGCAGACGGTTTGGTTTAATAAAATACCAAATCAAACTTTAATTGACAATAATGATCTCTATGTACTGGTAGGCAATGCGGTGATAAAAACTGATCTGGAAAAACAAAAAGGTAACTATTTTAGCTATGGTGATGGGGAGCCATTGGATTATAACTTTGAAGAAATTCAGGAATGGGCAAAAGTTTTTGACAATAGCCTGCTACCGCCCTTAAATGGGGACTTGAAGAAAAAGGTAGGTTTAGATGTGGAAAATAAAGATCTGGGCATTATTAGATTCCTGGAAAGAAACAGCAGCATTTTCAGGAAATGGTACAATTTTGAGAATTAGTTTGTCATAATCGTGTCAAAAGCATTCCATTTTAATTAATTCTTTTCCATGGGCACTTTTTTAGCAATATACCCTGTTGTACAAAAAAATAAACTTAGAACATATTTATGATCAACATATTATATTGGGCAGTGTTATATATCAGTTCGCCGGTATTATCAAACAACACACCAGTAACTAACATTACACACACAAAATCTGAAACTTTATATTCGAATCTTAAGCTCGCAGGAGTTTTGGATTTTGAGGCCTTTGATTCAGCCATGGCCGGAATCGAACAGTACAAGCCGAACCGTAAAATTTTAACCATCATCGACTTTAAGCTGCCGTCTACGGTTAAACGATTTTTTGTAATCGATCTGGAGAAGGAAAAACTTTTGTATTCCTCTCTGGTGGCACACGGCAAAAATTCAGGGGATAATATGGCACAATATTTTTCCAACAAAATGGAATCGCACCAGAGCAGCCTGGGTTTTTACCTGGTCGGCGAGCAAATTACTAGTCCGAAACACGGCAAAGCTTTGATATTGAATGGACTGGAAAAAGGTATAAACGACAATGCCCGCCGCCGGGAAATCATCATTCACGGTGCTGATTATGTAAGTGAAGAGTTTGTACACCAACATGGTCGCCTGGGCCGTAGTTTTGGCTGCCCGGCATTGCCAAACAGCCTGATACCGCAAGTAGTGCCGGTATTGGCGAATGGTAGCCTGCTGTATATACACGGGTAAGTTTAACGGATTTTTGCAATTACTCTTCTTGGCATTTCAAATGCTATTCTTTCGAACCGCCTGTATCTTAAATATTACCTCGGCTTTAAGTAACCATAATTCTTTTCAAGCACCATGCGTACGGGCAGGTATGGGAAGGGTTTAGTCTTATCAGGTATTTTTTTATTGAATTTTCAAAAAATTTATTTAAAAATACCTGACAAGACCGGAGCGAAAGCGTAGCCCTGTACAGCCCGGTGAGGGCTGTGGCGGAGGGTTTTTTGTTACTTTCCAGATTAAAATTTACGGCCACAGCCGGCAGCCCGCCTTAAAAAACAGATTAATTTCTTAAATTACCGGCTCAACCTTAATTTGAAAAATGCCGCAGTTTAATATCAATCTTAATAATACCAATACCTACGATGCCATTGTAATCGGATCTGGCATGAGCGGTGGCTGGGCAGCCAAAGAGCTGTGCGAAAAAGGACTAAAAACCCTGGTGCTGGAGAAAGGCAGGATGGTAAATCACATAGAAGATTACCCTACCATGATGCAAGACGCCTGGGATATGGAGCACCGCGGTGCTTTACCGGCTGCTGATGCCGAGCGGCAACATGTGCAGATACGTAGTGGATTTGTAGGCGAAGGAGCAAAGCATTTTTTTACAGATGATATCGATAACCCGTATCTCGAAAAGCGACGATTCGACTGGATTCGGGGAAATCAGGTAGGTGGGCGATCGCTTACCTGGGGCAAGCATACCTACCGCTGGAGCGACCATGATTTTGAGGCCAATGCCCGCGAGGGTATAGCTATCGACTGGCCGGTGCGTTATGCCGAAATAGCTCCCTGGTATAGTTACGTAGAGAAGTTTGTGGGTATAAGCGGCGAAAAGTTGGGATTGCCACACTTGCCGGATGGTGAGTTTTTGCCACCTTTTGAGTTGAATTGCCTGGAAAAAGAATTCCGTAAATCGGTAGAAAAAGAATTCAAAGGCCGACATGTGACCATAGGCCGGGTGGCTCACCTTACCGAGCCGCAGCCCGTGCACCTGGAGCTGGGTCGCGGGCAATGCCAGACCCGAAACCGCTGCTCAAGGGGTTGTCCTTACGGTGCCTATTTCAGTTCCAATTCGGCCACTTTACCTGCTGCCGACCGCACCGGAAATATGGTGATCCGACCGAACTCTGTGGTGGATTCCCTGATTTATGACGATACCACACAGAAAGTAAAAGGGGTGCGGGTGATTGACAGGGAAAGCATGCAGGCTATCGAATATTTTGCAGATGTGGTGTTTTTGTGTGCTTCGGCACCTGCTTCGGCACAGATCTTATTGAATTCCACGTCGGATCGTTTTCCGAATGGATTGGGCAATGACAGTGGGGAGCTGGGACACAATGTTATGGATCACCATTATCACGTGGGAGCTATGGGCAGCTACGATGGCCTGGAAGATGATTACTACAAAGGCCGCCGGCCAACGGGTATTTTTATCCCTAAATACGTGAATATCAGCGAAGAAACTAAAAATCCGGATTTCCTGAGGGGCTTTGATTACCAGGGAGATAGCGGCAGAAGCAATTGGGGTAGAGGAAATGGTATACCCGAAGTAGGCGGAGATTTTAAAGATAGCCTGGCCAAGCCAGCCGGCTGGAACATGAGTCTGATGGGTTTTGGCGAAGTACTGCCTAAGCACGAAAATAAGATGACGCTCAGTAAAGATAAAAAAGATAAATGGGGTATTCCACTGATTGAATTTGACGCCTCCCATGGCGAAAATGAAATGAAAATGCGGAAACAAATAAAAGCCGACGCCGCCGAAATGCTGGAAAGAGCCGGATTTAAAAATGTAACTACATTCGACAATATTGGTGGCTTGGGCAATGGTGTTCACGAAATGGGTACCGCCAGAATGGGCCATGATCCGAAAACCTCGGTACTTAACAAATGGAATCAGGTGCATGCGGTAAAAAATTTGTTTGTAACCGATGGCTCATTTATGGTTTCGAGTAATTGCGTGAATCCTTCTATCAGCTATATGGCATTTACGGCCAGGGCAGTAGATTACGCCCTGAAAGAGAAGAAGAAATTAGGATTTTGATTATAGCTAAACCAAAATAGTGCTTAGGTACCTTTGGGTGGAAGTTAAATACATGAGCTAAGCCATTAATATTATACCACTTACGAAAACTAAGAAATTAGTCGATTGCTACATATTTTATCTTTCTTGCTAAATATTTGATAATTGGCAGTATCCTTAGCTAATTTGTACTAAATATTTTAGCAGATACAATTATGAAAAAGGTATGTAAGAATATCGCCCACTTAAGGCACCTGAAAGGCATCTCGCAGGAGTTTATGGCTGAACAGCTAAACATTACACGCTCCCGCCTGAGCTCCTGGGAAGAGCACCGTGCAGCACCACCCATCGAAATGCTGATTGAGCTTTCGGGATATTTCAATATCTCTATCGACTCTCTGGTAAAAATTGACCTCACCAAAGTACAGGATCTGCGTGACCTGCTCAAGCTGGGCGGCAATCGTATATTGTTTCCTGTGATGGTAGATAAGGAAGGAAATGATCTGGTAGAATTGGTACCTCTGAAGGCATCTGCAGGATACCTGACCGGCTATGCAGACGAAGAATTTATCGAAAACCTGCCTCGTATCTCATTGCCTTACGCCGTACATGGTAAATACCGGGGTTTCCCGATCAAAGGCGACTCCATGCCACCACTCGAAACGGGTGCCTTTGTAATCGGTAAATACGTGGAAGACCTCAAAGACATAAAAGATGGACAAACCTACGTGGTACTTACCAAGCAGGATGGCCTGGTATATAAACGCCTCTACAATACCATGGAAACCAATGGCTATATTCAGTTTCATTCAGACAATAAAGCCTACCTGCCCTACCAGATTCTTGCTGAAGATATATGCGAGGTGTGGGCTTTTGTGTGTAGCATAAATCCATCTGATCGCGAGATTTCCGATCTGGTATATACCGCTATTCAGGATATACAAACCAGCATTGCCGGACTACGCCTGCAGGTGAATTAAAACAGTTGATCTCAACCGGAAAACGAAAAATATCACATCCTGTATGCATAAAACAACAAGTGCAAAAATTGGCTATATTTGAATTAAGTAAAAGGAGCAAATAAATTGACTCCATAAACTCATTTCAAAATGAAAAAAAATCCTTTTTTTACACTTATCGTACTTGTCTGCTTGTTGGGATTTAAGACTAAGGCCCAACAAGACACTTTCAAATGGCCGGAAGGGAAAACCATGGCCATAAGCCTTACCTGGGACGACGGCCGCGAAAGTCAGGTAAAAACCGGAACTCCGATTCTGGATAAATACGGTTATAAAGCTACCTTTTATGTATTACCCGATCCGGTTGAAAAGCACCTCATTGACTGGAAAAAAACCGTAAGCTCAGGACATGAAATAGCCAACCACAGCCTTACTCACCCCTGCTCGGGAAATTTCCCCTGGACCAGAAGCAATGCACTGGAAGACTATACACTGGCAAGCCTGGAAAATCAGCTACTGGAGGCCAATACCCGTATTGAAAAATCATTGGGTGTGAAAATGACGGAATTTGCCTACCCCTGCGGTCAATCTTTTGTGGGAAGAGGAACAAACACCCAAAGTTATGTTCCGCTTATCGCCAAAAATTTCAAGTCGGGCCGAACCTGGCTCGACGAAGCACCTAACGACCCCTCCTACTGCGACCTATCGCAGATTACCGGTATGGAAATGGATGGTAAAAATTTCGAAAGCATCTTCTCATTAATAGAAAATGCCCGTAAATCACATTCCTGGCTAGTGCTTGCCGGGCACGATATTGGCGAAGGTGGCCCACAAACCACCCAAACAGCGATGCTGGAGCAACTGCTCCGGTATTTCAAAGAATCTGGTACCGATATTTGGGTGGCTCCGGTGGGTGAGGTATCGACTTATATCGAAAAATCAAGAAATTAAAGACAGAAAAAAGCCCGAAATCAGATTTTACCAATTTCGGGCTTTTCATTTATTGCATCTAGTATCAATTACAATAGTCCTTTATTACATTATAAGCACCTACATAACCCAACTCACCGGCTTTGCTCAGGTCAAAGCATCCTCCATTGGCATCACCTAAGGCATGCTTTATAAGACCACGTACATAATACGCTTCCTTATATACAGGATTTAAAGAAATGGCGTTGGTCATGTCAATCATGGCTTCTTTTTGAGCCCCATCGGCCGATCGTACTAATCCCCTGCCAAAATGTGCAGCTGCCATAGTTGGATTTAAATCAATGGCCATATTGAGATCTGCCAAAGCACCTTTGGAATTCCCGCTTTTAAAATTGGCTATTCCTCTGCTGTAATAGGCTTCTGAACGGTTTTCAGAAAAAGAAGCTATTGCCAAATCCTCATTCACCACATTTCTGAATCCATCGAGGGTTTTCTGTGGCATACTTGCTGCATAGTACACTTTAGAATCCAGGTTTGCATTTCCTATCTCTATCGCCTTATCCAGATCCTGAATGGCTGCCCTTTGGTTATTCAATTTTGAATTACTGAAACCACGGCCATAATAGGCTTTTATATCCTGTGGATTAATACTTAAAGCCTTATCGAAATCGGCTTTTGCTCCGTTGTAATCTTTTTTACTTGCCCGGCAAAACCCTCTGTTATAATAAGAACCCGCATCCTGAGGATCAAGCTTAATGGCCTCATCAAAATCTTTGATAGCATCGTCATATTCGTTCATTTGAATACGGCTAAAGCCTCTTTCGGCAAAAGTTTGAGAACGTTTTGGATTGATTTCAATAGACTTAGAGTAATCGTTTATACTGCCACGAAAATCCCCTAATTTACTTTTGCAAAAACCTCTTGAGTAAAATGCCTGGTACTTACTTGATTCGTCGGAGCGTAACTCCACCACCCTGTTGAAATCAGCGATGGCCTTTTTGTAATCTGCTAATTTAGCATGTATGAATCCCCTTTGCAAATAGGCGTAGGCATCTTCATTATCAATTTCAATGGCTCTACCAAAATCCTGGATAGCCGACTGGCTGTCATCCTGTTGTCCGTGGCTAATCGCCCTATACAGATAAGCCGCAGCATCTCTTGGATTCAATTCGATGGTTTTACCAAAATCTAAAATAGCCCCGCGATGGTCTTTCAGAGCTTGCTTGGCAAGGCCACGGTTAAAATAACTTTGGGCATTTTCCGGATTCATAGCAATTGAAGTGCTGAAAGCTCCAAGAGCACCAATGAAATCCCCCGCTTTACTTTTTACAACCCCCTGA
>JAHEBN010000024.1:11742-33851 GCA_024645245.1 Jiulongibacter sp.
TGGGCAGAATTAAGTAGAAATAAACTAATAAGAAGGGACAGTAATGATTTATTCATTTTAATTATAGTATAAGGATTATTCCCAAATTTACACTTTAAGGCCAAATTAATAAATCATTGGAGCTTTTTTAAAATCAAAACAGCATAGAAATTCCAGACAAAACCACAAAAAAGAGAGTAGTTAAGGCCAATTGTTTAAGAAGTGGGTCGGGATTAGGCAATTTATGTAAGCGGACTCCATTTATTATAATTAGTGGCGATGCCAATAAAAACCACCAGGAGATATCTTCTGATTTATAAACATACAGAATCATAAATACCAGACTACCGACAAGCAAAAACCATTGGTATTTTTCTGCACCCTTGCGACCAATTCGGACAGGAATGGTCATTTTACCTGCTTTTTTATCTGTTTCAATATCACGCGTATTATTGAGATTCAACACTCCTGTAGCCAGAAAACCACAACTTAAGGCGGGCAAGATTAACAGCGGTTCGAAGGTTTTGGTAAATAAAAAATTGGAACCTAAAACACCTACCAGTCCAAAAAATATAAGCACTGATATATCTCCTAAACCGGCATACCCGTATGGCTTTTTGCCCGCTGTATAAAAATAAGCAGCCAAAATACAGACTAAGCCAAGGCCTAAAAATCCTAAAAAAATGGATGCCGGCTGATCCTTAAAAGACAGGTAAAGTAAAATAACACCTGAAAGAAGTGATAAAACACCAAACAGTAAAATGGCTTTCCACATTTGTTGCGGGCTTATTTCACCACTTTGAACCGCTCGCTGCGGGCCAATACGCTCATGGGTATCGGCTCCGTTTTGTGTATCCCCGTAATCGTTGGCAAAATTGGAAAGAACCTGCAAAAGAATGGTGGTAAAGCATGCCATTCCGAAAATGCCCCAATCAAACTTGCCGGCATAAGCAGCTAAAAAACTACCCATAAAAATACAGGAAAGTGCCAAAGGCAGGGTACGAGGGCGTGCTGCAGATATCCAGGGGTTCATTTAGTACTGTTTAGACTTTTGCAAATATAAAAGGTCGGAATAAAAATCCCGACCTTTAAATTCTTTTGATTGAAAAATTATTACAATCCAACAGCCGCCATAAACTCAGCGTCATCAGGCTTAATGCCTGAAGCGAAGAAATTAGTAACCTGACCGTCTTCGTTGATTACGTATTTGCAGAAATTCCAGGTAGGTGCTTTGTCGTTCCAGCCATTTAGTTCTTTCTTGCTTAACCATTGAAAAAGCGGAGCCTGATTGGCACCAATAACATCAATTTTCTCAAACATCTGGAAAGTTACCCCGTAATTCAACTGGCAAAACTCGGCAATCTCACCGCTGCTACCTGGCTCCTGACCTCCAAAGTTATTTGCTGGAAAGCCTAAAACAATAATGTCTTTCCCGTGTTCTTCGTGAAATTTCTGCCAGTCAGCATATTGCGGTGTAAACCCGCATTTAGAAGCTACATTAAGCACCACTAATTTGTGGCCTTTGAATTTCGAAAGATCAATACTTTCACCATTCAAGGCATTCATTTTGTAGTCGAAAAAAGATCCTTTACTGCTCATATTTTCTGGAATTGAGGCCTTCGCTTTTTTATCCGAAAGCATGTTTTTTATGGTTGTGAAATTCATCAAAACTGCTCCTAAAACAGCCATTACTATAACGACCAATATTACTTTCATTCACTTATTGTTTTTGATATGACAAATATATTCATGTCTTTGTTTCAATTTTTACAAAAAAATATTTCTGAAATTGTGATATTGTTTTCTTGACTTCACCAGAAAACCCCATACAATTCACCTTTAAATTAGGTTTCAGTTTCCATTTGTCTTAATTTGGTTAAAACTTTTAATCCATTCAATTGATTTTCCTTTCGTTATAAACTAAGTTATCTTTCGTTTACATTTTTTAAGTATTTATAAATTGGGCGTCCAAAACAACTTTTGAAGAAATCAATAACATTCTTATCAATTTTACAACTTCTTGCTTTTCTCTTCACTTTAAGCTATTTCTCTTCTTATGTGCCTATAAATGAAGATTGGATGCTTTTTGAAAGCGTTCGCAGCATTGAAGACTTAAATATGAATGTATGGAAAGTGCTTTTTTCTCAGGTAAATGACCATCGTGTAATATTAATGTTAGGTTTTAATTACCTTTTGTTTTTAAGTACCGGTATGATCAACTTAAAAATATCTATTCTCCTGTTAAACTTTTTTGGACTCATGCTTTTGGCACTTTTTATAAAAAATGAGTTTAAGCTCAATAAAATTAAAATGACCGGGCTACTCTTTCCTTTGCTACTTTTAGTCTATAATCCACTCAATTACAAGACATTGATGTGGACTACCACGATTTATGAATTGCATCTAACTACTTTAATCGCTATTGTTTCTTTTCAACTTATATTTAGAAATAAATATTTCTATTTGGGATTGATATTAGCGGTTTTTATCACTTTTTCAAATGGAAATGGCTTTCTCTGTATTTTTGCTCCCATAATTGTTTTTATTTTCAACAAAAGCTGGAAAAAAGCTTTGATAAATACAGTTGTTCTTGCCATTACTCTCTTTTTTTATTTTAATAATTTTAGAATTGGTGGGCAAACCGACATTGGAAAACTCCCTTTAAACCCTATCCTATAAATCTCTTATTTTTCTGGTATCACGGGTGCACTTTTTGCTTTTCGTGATTTCGATAGTTTCTACCACTACCTTGTTATTTCCATAGGTTTTGTTGCAGTTTCAATACTCGGTTTTGCTCTTATTCGAAAATTCGTTATGAAAAATTCTCCGGTAATCAGTAATAGTCTGGCCGCAGCAATTCTTTATATTTTAGGTAGTGAAGTTTTGATTGTAATTGGTCGTGGTTGGCAAGGATTTAATCAGCTAATGGTGCATCGTTATAAGGTATTTTCGGCATATTGCATTATCATTTTAATAATCAATCTACTTCATTTATTTCAAAAAAAGCAAGAGCAGATATACAGGATTTTTATACCTGTCCTTTTTATTACAATCTGCCTGTCTTATTTGTTTTTCTTGCCCTCGCTTCGTTCACTTTCTGATAGCCTACAAGTAGTTCAGGAGAATGTAAGAAATGAAAACCTTGTTACCGAAAATTATAACGATGGTGGTATACCTTTGAAAAGCATATTAAATACCTCAAAAAATTGGCTTCCCAAATATGAGTCTAATAAAATCACGGATGCATATAATTCGCCGGATAGTATAATTTCATTTTATAATGACTTTACAATCAAAAAGATTTTTGAAGTAACTAATATGTCCCCATTAGTTAGTAACCGCTGTGCTGAATACAACCAAACAGACAGTTGCTCGGTATACCAAATTAGTGCTAATCTCAAATCAAGCTTAAGTTATTCAGATATGAATGTACTCGTTTTAAAGGGTGACAGAACTTTTTATTTTTCCGAAAAAATTGAAATAAACAACTTTCCAGTAATTTATAACAGTCTTAATGGCTTTGGCAAGTCAACTTTTATGGTAAATGGCCTTACTTCGCCATCTGGTAAATATGAGATTCAGTTTCTTAAGCAGAGCAAAGGCCTATCCACTTTAATTAAAACCAATAAATACCTCAATATACCTAAAGGCATAAATGATTGTATATCGGAAATCAGGACAGTTGATTAGCTTAGGTTATTTTTTGATAAAAAGGGTCATTTGACTTCCTTTTTAAATTATAAACAATTTTTAGAATACGGGACTACAGCCATCTACTTTTCACTACTCAATCATTAAGAAAAAGATTTAACCGCAATGAATGTATTTTGGCATATAAAAAAGGCAGGCTAAAATGCCCCTGCCTCAAATATTCATATTTAAAGCTTTCTTACATCTCTTTCAACTCACTCACCACTTTAGTGATTGTCTGCTTCGCATCGCCGAAAAGCATCAGGCAATTATCGTATCCAAAAAGCTCGTTTTCGATACCTGCATAACCTTTACCCATGCTTCGTTTGCTTACGATTACCGTTCTGGCTTTATCGGCATTCAGAATCGGCATACCAAAAATCGGGCTTTGCGGATTGGTACGGGCAGCAGGATTTACCACATCATTGGCACCTACCACAAATACCAGATCGGTATTGGCGAAATCGTCGTTGATTTCATCCATTTCAATCAATTTATCATACGAAATATTGGCTTCGGCTAAAAGTACATTCATGTGGCCGGGCATACGACCCGCTACAGGGTGAATAGCAAACCGGAAATCAATACCCCGTTTTTCGCATTGTTCGCTCAACTCACGAATTACGTGCTGAGCCTGAGCCACCGCCATTCCATAACCAGGCACCACAATTACCGAAGATGCAGAATCAAAAAGCATGGCAGCTTCTTCCACGCCCACTTCTTTAACGGTTATTTCAGGTCCATCGCCACCTGCAACACTTGCGGTCTGACCAAAGCCACCCAGTAATACGTTCATCAAAGAACGGTTCATGGCTTTACACATAATCTGCGTAAGAATAATGCCGGATGCACCCACTAAGGCTCCGGAAACGATCAAAACGTTATTGTTAAGCACAAAACCAGTTGTACATGCAGCCATTCCTGAATACGAATTCAGTAATGAAATCACTACGGGCATATCGGCACCCCCAATTGGTATAACGGTTAAAATTCCTAACAAAAGTGCTATGCCTATCAAAATGAAAAAGTACAAGGGTTGATCCTGATTCATCATGCCAAATACCCCAACTACAATAGCGGCAATCAGAAGTAGTAAATTGATCATATGCTGACCTTTGAACATGACCGAGCCGCCGGAAATCTTTCCGTTTAACTTCAAAAAGGCAATCATGGAGCCGGTGAAAGTTAAGCCCCCAATGAAAATACTCAAAATGGCAGATGTGCCAATGATGGGGCCTACCTGAAATCCATTTACCTGGGTATTCAACCAAAAATCTGACATAGCCACAGTCAACGAAGCCATACCACCAAAACCATTAAAAAGTGCCACCATTTCCGGCATTTGAGTCATTTCTACTTTACCGGCAGTATATAAACCTATGGCCGATCCTATTACTACACAAATCAAAATATCGGTCAGGCTAATGGCATCTACCTGAGCAACAGTGGCCAGAATAGCAACTAACATACCTGCCGCCGAAACCAGATTACCATTGCGGGCATCTTTGGTACGGCCCAGCATTTTTATGCCTATGATGAATAAAACAGAGGCAATTAAATAAGCTACTTGTATTAATATATTCATCTTTATTTCTTCTTTTTAAACATTTTAAGCATTCTGTCGGTAACCGCGTAGCCACCTACCACATTGATGGTAGCCAATATTAAACCGATTATTCCCAGCCATTTACTCAGCGAAGTATAACCCAATTCATTACATGCCAGAATACCACCCACTATGGTGATACCTGAGATGGCATTGGAACCCGACATAAGTGGGGTGTGCAGGGTTGGAGGTACTTTATTTATTAATTCAAATCCCAGATAGCTGGCCAAAACCAGCACATATAGCAGGATAATAAGCGATTCTAATGATATAGTATGCATATTTTCAGGATAATTTATTCTTTAAAAAAATCAGGCTTTCGCCAAAATAGTTTTGGTAAACTCATGTACTGTATCACCCTTGTGAGTGATAAGTGAACCCTTGGTAATATCTTCGTCCATTTCCCACTTGAAACATTCTTTATCAGCTAAATGTAACAGTAAAGTACTGATGTTGGTCGCATAAAGCTGACTTGCATTCACGGGTAGTAAACTTGGCAAATTAGACTCGCCAATTATGGTAACGCCGTGTTTGACCACTGTTTTATTAATTTCGGCCAATTCACAGTTTCCGCCCGATTCTACGGCCATGTCAACGATTACCGAACCTGTTTTCATGGATTTCACCATTTCCTCCGAAACTAAAACGGGGGCTTTCTTCCCGATTACCAAAGCGGTAGTAATTACGATATCTGCCTCTTTGATTCTTTCTTGCACAAGTGCTTTTTGTTTAGCCAGAAAATCAGCCGATACCTCTTTGGCGTAGCCACCTTCTACGGTAACTCCTTCAGCACCTTCTACCGTAAGAAAACGCCCACCAAGAGATTCTACTTGTTCTTTGGTTTCCGGACGCACATCGGTTACTTCCACCACAGCTCCAAGTCTTTTCGCCGTAGCGATAGCTTGTAATCCGGCCACACCTGCACCAAAAATTAATACTTTAGAAGGAGTAATGGTACCTGCGGCGGTCATCATTAAAGGAAATATTTTACCCAATGCATTGGCACCCAAAAGCACGGTTTTGTATCCTGCCAGGTTGGCTTGTGAGCTCAAGGCATCCATTTTCTGAGCACGTGAAATTCGTGGAACAGCATCCATGGAGAAGGCAGAAATTTTCTTTTTATTCAACTCTGCCAGCACTTCCGGAATGGTATAGGCATACAAAAATGAAATACAAACGCATCCTTCTTTCATGAGTTTTACCTCATCGGCCGTAAAAGAATTCACCTTTAGCACTACATCTGAAACAGCCGCAGATTGGGTATCTTTAGCAATTTCCGCACCGGCGTTTACATAATCCTCATCAGAAATGGATGAACCCAAACCTGCTCCAGACTCAATTTTGACTGAAAAACCCTTTTTAATGAGTGATTTAACAATATCGGGAGTGAGTGCGACCCGTTTTTCGTATTCTTTAGTTTCTTTTAAAACTGCAACTTGCATCCTGCAAAATGATTAAAATGGTTTTGTTCAGATGCGACAAAATTAGGTATTCTTTTTCAATCGAAGTATCCTGTTCTACAAGGCATGCAATATTTAATCAGAAATTGAGTCTTATTTTATTAGTTTTGTCAATATATCGTCAATAAACATTTATGAAGAAAAACATTTTCAATTTACTTACCCTGCTCATTTTCTGCCATTTAAGTGTATTTTCACAACCCGGTTCAGGAACTAAGTGGACACCTGATGGCAAAGGATATTATGAAGAAAAAGACAATGCAATAGTAAAATTTTCACTTGAAACTCAGAAATATGAGGTGATTATTCCTGCTAACTTGCTAAAATCCCCGGAATCAAATACTTCATTAGAAATAAAAAATTTCGGGTTTACACCGGATGAAGAAAAAGTTTTGATTTACACTAATTCTAGAAAAGTGTGGAGATACGAAACCCGTGGAGATTATTGGATTTTGGATAGAAAATCAGGAAAATTGGGTCAACTGGGAAAATCTTTGCCGGAATCCTCCCTGATGTTTGCCAAAATTTCACCCGATGGCAAATATGCCGCCTATGTAAGCAACCGAAATATTTACCTGGAAGACTTATCGACAGGTAAAATAAAACCCTTGACAACATCAGAAGGGAAACCCAAGCTAATTAATGGGACTTTTGACTGGGCCTATGAGGAGGAATTCAGTATTTACGATGGTTTTCGCTGGAGTCCGGATAGTAAAAGGATTGCTTATTGGCAGATTGACGCTACGGATATCAAATATTTTAATTTGATAAACAATACAGATGCCATCTATTCCCGGGTAGTACCCATTGAATATCCCAAGGTGGGCGAAGATCCATCTGCCTGCCGAATCGGAGTGGTAGACATAAAAAAAGGAAAAACCACCTGGATGAATGTGCCAGGTGATAATAAGCAACACTATATTCCAAGAATGGAATGGGCAGGTAATGCCGATCAACTTTTGATTCAGCAATTAGACAGAAAACAGCAGGTTTCCAGATTATTTTATGCTAACGCAAAAACCGGAGCAGCAAATAATTTTTTCGAAGAAACCGACAAAAAAGCCTGGGTGGATGTACGCACCATTTGGCACGAAGATAATCCGGCAGGATGGGAATGGATAAATGGCGGAAAGGAATTTTTATGGGTAAGTGATAAAGACGGCTGGACACACCTTTACCGCGTATCACGGGATGGAAAAACGGAGAATCTGATCACAAAAGGCGAATACGATATTATTGATCCGCTGAGATACGATCAAAAAAGTGGCTATGTTTATTTTACCGCATCCCCTGAAAATTCAACACAAAAATACCTGTATCGCATCCAGGTGAATGGAGAAGCACAGGCGGAAAGAATAAGCCCCTACTCGCAGGCAGGTACACACGAGTACAACATTTCTGCCAATGCCAATTATGCACAACATGTATTTTCAAACTATTACACTCCCTATTCAGTAGAATGGATAAGCCTGCCCGATCATAAAAGCCTGGACATGGCCAATTCTGTAGAAAGTAAAATTGACCCGGCAAAAAAGGCAGCTTCGAATGTAGAATTTGTAAAATTAACTACTGCAAGCGGGGTTGAAATAGATGGCTGGATGGCCAAACCAACTAATTTTGACCCAAATAAAAAATACGCAACTGTTTTTTATGTGTACGGAGAACCAGCCGGTATGACTAGTGCAGATACCTGGGCTGTGGGAAAAAACAGGTTTTATAATGGCAGTATGGCAGATGACGGATACATTTACATTTCGGTTGATGGTCGTGGATCGCCTGCTCCGAAAGGCGTTGCCTGGAGAAAATCAATTTATAAAAACATTGGAATTATAAACATTAAAGACCAGGCAGAAGCTTGCATGGCTTTACAAGCCAAATATCCCTTTATCGACAAAGAAAGAATTGCTGTACATGGCTGGAGTGGAGGTGGAAGTTCTACTTTAAATCTACTGTTTAAATATCCGGATTTGTATCAAACCGGGATTGCAGGTGCAGCAGTGGCCAACCAACTTACTTATGATAATATTTATCAGGAGCGTTATATGGGTGTTCCACCGGAAGATTTAGCCGGGTTTATTGAAGGCTCGCCGATCAATCACGTGAAAAACTTTAAGGGCAATTTGCTTTATATTCATGGCACCGGCGATGATAATGTGCATTATCAGAATGGCGAAATGCTTTTAAATGAAATGATAAAATACAATAAGCAGTTTCAATTCATGCCCTACCCCAACCGCACCCACTCGGCACGCGAAGGTGAAGGCACTACCGAACACATGAGAACCCTATTTACCAATTACCTGAAAGAGCATTGCCCGCCAGGAGGCAAGTGAATAGTTAGATAATAAAAAGAAGCCTCAAACTTTTACAAGTTTGAGGCTATATTTTATTGGGGATTCAATTTATTTAGCAATTGCCAAAGTAACATTCAAAGGAATATCGTTGCTCAATACTAAATCGGCAACCGGCATTTTAAAACTCACATCGTATTTGCTTCTGTCAAAAGTTAAAGTACCCGAAACTTTACCACTTTCGGCATCAATGCTTACATTTTTAACAGTTTCTTCGTTAGTAATTCCTCTTACAGTAAGATTACCTTTTAAGTCAGAGCCCTCTACACTGGTGATCTCAAAAGTAGCAATAGGAAACTCAGCTACATTGAAGAAATCGGGCGAAGAAAGGTGTCCCACGAGTTTTTCTTTGGTATTCTCTTCGTCATACGTACTGTCTAATGGAACAATTGTACTTAGGTCTACAGCAAATTTTCCACCGGTGATAGCACCATCGGCAACTGTCAAAGTACCTTCTGTAAGGTTTACAGTACCAGTGTGAGATTTCATGCCCAAAATCTCGCCTTTCCACTCCACTTTACTATCTGCAGAATTTACTGCAACTACCCCATCTGGCAAGCCAGTCATTTCCGGAACGTTTTCATTAGTTTCTGTTTTGGAAGTACAAGAGTAAGTAGCAATTGTAATTGCAGCTATAACAGCCACTTTCATTAATTTCTTCATTGTTTTAAGAATTTTAATTTTTTAAATTATATATGTATTTACATATAATGCTTAAACATTGTTAATTCTCTTTAGTTCGAAGAATGAATTATTTTTTTACGAATTCGATAAAATTAAACCCTCAGAGTGTTCAAATTTCATGGAGTGTTTTGCTACTAATAGCCCTTTAGTCTCTTATTGTATTCATAATCACGTGTTTTAAATATTCTAACTTCAATTGGTTAACCAGTACTACTTGAACCAGTTTATCTTTATGATAAAAATCATTAATTACAAACAACCAAAACCTCCTTCGCCAATTCTATAGCCAGCTCCTTATTGGCTTCACTATCAGCACTTACACTCGCCACAATTTTAAAAGTCTTTGTTCCGATTAATATAATCAATGCATTGTCTCTCACATCCCAGGAAGCGGCATCTCCCAGCCCATTTACATCTTCATATTTAACTCCGGCTGCCATACCTTTTGCCATATCCATGGCAGTACTTTTGTTCTCTTCCTTTACATTTTTATCTTCCGAAATTTTTGCTTCAGCTTTAGTAAATGCGGCATCCAGTTCTTCTTTTGTAGGTGTGTGATAAAATGCTTTGAAAGAGGCCACCGGGTTTTCTCTATTCATGATTTTGTACAAATCATCTCCCAGCCATTTGATGCCAATTTCATTATCCAGAGGTATTACCATTTTTTGCCCTCCTATTTGCATGGTTTTAGTTCGATCGCCTTTCCAATGATAAACGTAGGTATCTTGTTTTTGGCCTTTAGCCTCCGGGCTCTTGTTGTATTTCATTTTGGCAGAGCTCATATCACCTTTATAATGCTTTTGGATTACCTCCAGGGGCAAAAGTTGATCGTATTTATCCATATAGGAGAAAATACAATCCCAATTGGAAGATTCTGGCATAGCCGCATCTGTGGTCTCTTCTTTGGCATTCGAACTACCGCTACACCCATTCAGTAATATAGTAAGTAGTACAATGGAATATCTTAAAAGAATCATGTTTGGTTTATTTAAAGTGTTATTTATAAGTCATTGTAAATGTGCACTTATCGAGTGCTATTTCCGGATTTATTCCATCCCAAAGCATGGCGTTTATTTCCCCTTCTACCGATTTACCTCTATTGTATTTGGTGATTTTCAGCGTGCCCGAATTTCCGAAATAAATATTTCCTTTATATTTGACCACGAGCGATTGAAACTCTTGCTTCGAAACTTCCGTGTTTAATTCATAGGTGTTATTCAGTTTTAATTTTGAATCATCCAACTCAATCGAGATAAGATTATCGTCATCGATCGTCCCGTTTATTTGTATCAAAGCGAAGGCTCCACCAAAATTTAGTTTCTTAGCTTCCCAAGCTTTGCCATCAAGTGTGGCTTTCATGCTGCCACTTATTTGTGGGTCGGAAGAGTTGGAGCCATTATTATCGTCATCAGGAGATACTTCAGACTTACTACAAGAGCTTAGAAAAAGAGTTAAAAAGGCCACCAGAATTACGTTTGTTTTAGTTTTCATTTATTTGTTTTATTTAATTATATCTTCTTTTTTAAGAACTAAACATTGCACGGCATGGGGTGTAGCTTCCGTACTGAGTTTCATTTTCATCAGATTGGCCTTTCTATTTAAAAATTACAAAAGCCCTCATGATTAAAAATATATTCATGACTATAATAAGGGTATGAGGTATTTCAGTAATAGTTGTATTTGAATACAACACTATGAAACTTCAAGCTATTTCCTGTCCAGTTACCAGATGAGGAAACATTAAGATAAAATGAAGCTTCGCCGGGATCAACTACTTGATTAAGATATACGTCGCTGTATCTGAGCATACCCGAAGCTCCTGAACTACTGGCACTGCCCCAAACGCTAAAATTGTTAGTATCATGGTCATTCTTATAGAAAGTAAAAGTGAAGTCAGAATTAGAATTATCGTAGTAGTAAACCCGCATACCCAATAAAAGTGCTCCTTGTTGAAAACTGATCGGCACATATATAGTTCCTGGAGTATTGGTTGTATTAAGCCATGCATATCCACTACCTTTCATAAGTTGATCGGAATAATTTTGTGCTTGTGCCATCGAAAAATTTACGGAATAGTATTGATTTTCATAATACCCTTTTACCAAGACTCCATTAGCGTTCGTAAAAACAGGTATCTTTTCAGTATTAAAATTACCTGGTGTGAATTTAAGTGGCTCACTTCTTATATAGCCACCCACATTTAATTTCGCTGCATTATACTTAGATGGGCTGCCCAAAGTAACGCCTCCTAAACCAGTTTGCAATTGCAAAGGGATATTGTTAAAATTCGTATTTAATACCAGACTAGTGTCTGTTGCTTTTAAAAATCCTGTGGTGCTTTGATTATTTGATCTAAAACCAATAGCTGATTGAAAAATAACATTATATTTAAAAAAAGTAACTCCCCGATAATCAATGAACGCAACACTATCGTTTAAATTTCTGGTATAAAGTAGTAAAGGTGTAGTGTCAGTGTGTACTTTATTTAAATGAAACAAAGCCGCTGGATTATAAGTGCCAATACCAATTTTATTATTGTTCTTTAAATAATTGGAATTGTTGTTCTTACCCCAAATATTGTCATCTTGATTTGTTATTTTTTGCCAAAAACCCATAAAATAATAAAATGAATTATCTGATTCATTAAAAACGATTTGACCAATTTGGGCATTTGCGTTTTCACTTATCATTTGGTTTACATTACTATATTTGGGCACCATCAAACCAGATGGACTTAAAACAACTGATTTCTGGGCTATCAAAGAGGTAAAGCAGGTTATAAAAACCAGCGTTAATATCGATCTAAAATAATAATTCATTGCATCAAAATTTAAAGTTTCACAAATTCAACTCTCCTGTTATTAGCTTTACCTTGAGGTGTATCGTTCTTATCTACTGGCTGGCTTTCGCCTTTGCCTTCGGTAAGCATGCGGTCTGAGGATACTTCAAAATCACTCGAAAGAGCATTTTTTACACTTAGAGCACGTTTTTCTGAGAGGGCAAGGTTGGCTGATTCCGCCCCATCAGCGTCGGTATGACCGATGATTTTGATTTTGACAGAAGGGTTTTCTTTGAGCACTTTGGCAATTTCTTTTAGCGTGCCTTCAGAGCTGGCTTTTATTTGGTCAGAGTTGACATCAAACAAAATACCAGTAGTAGAAAATCGGCCTTCGGTGATGAGTTTGGAGCGGGTATCGGGTGCACCTACGGCGTAACGAACATTGGAAACCATGTACTCGTCTTTGTTGTCGGCACTTGAAAAGTTCATGTATTTTGAGCCCAATTTAAAAGCATTGTACTTTAATTTCGGACTGAAGGCCTGTGGCAAATCCAGGACTTTAAGCTCGTCTATGTACACTCTCAATCTGTTTTTTTGACGCCAAATCGCGAAATGTACCTTGCTGGGTTCCTCATTATTATCGCCCACGCAATCCAGGCTTTTGACAGTTAGGTTTTCATTTTTATTGATTTCTTGTCCATTTTCATAAATGATAAAGCCCGCATTGGAGGTACCACCGGTCCAGTTGAAATAAATTCCATTTTGGTAATAAGCCTCTGAAAAATCGCTTCTTGGATTGTCACTTGCGTAGATATTGAAATTATAATTGAGAATATTGTTGCTGGCGTATCGGGTAAAAATATCATATTCCAGCGTGAAATTGTCTGGCATATCACTCACAAAATCGGGCTGAAAGTAGCCATCCTGAGACATAAAGAGCCATTTCTCCGGACTATCATTGAAGGTGATTATTTCGGCTGCCGAATTGGTATTCCAGCCCAATGGAAAATCTCCAACTGAGGTTTCTGAAAAATCATCATACCCGATTACTTTTTCACCAGGTATAAAGTCAAATTTTGAATTGGCAGAAAAAGTTGTTTTAGTAGCGGTATTTTCCCCTTTGTTTACCTGTTTTTCTGATTTGGCTCTTGTATTTTCTTCCTGCGTTTCGCTGTTATTTTCGTTCTCCTCTCTTTTCGTTGATTCCTTAGAGGATGAATCCCCCTCATCTTCTTTTTCACTTTTGGCTGGTTTTTCCTTCTTCTTAAAAATGTTACTTATTCCATCTTCTACCGCATCGAATCCTTTATCTAAACTGCGGTCGATGGCACTATTGGTTCGGTCAGTAGCTTTTCTTTTTGCCGTTTCTTTCGGGTCTATAATTTGAGCTGAAACCTGATCAGCTATCGCTAAAAACAGTAAGATAAATAATGATTTTTTCATAAAAAGATAAATTGTTCCAAGCAAACTTAATTACCTTTTCGAAAGCAAATTTGTCAACTGAGAGAATTACCTCTTCTGAGGGATGGATGGTTTAGTTCACTGAGTAATTGACATTTTACATCAGGAAATATTCAGGCGGGAAAGGGTATAATCTTTTCGCATACGCGATACGGGTAATTCAGCACCATCGGCAGTCAGTAAAACTCCTCCTTCTTTTTTTAAGTATTTTTCCACAAAATTTACATTGACCAAATGCGAGTTATGCACCCGGATAAAGGCGTTTTCTTTTAATGACTCCTCCATTTCTTTCAATGTTTTACACACCACCATGGGCTTTTTATCCTTCATAAAAATCTTCACATAATTGCTATCGGCTTCAAAACGGATAATGGTCTTGAGTTGTATAAACTCATAACCTTCCAGTGTAGGCAAAGCAATTTTTTCCACCTGATGGCTTGCAGGCCTCATCATTTCCAGCAAAAAATCAAGCCGCTCATCGTTTTGAATAATTTTATGTTTGGATGCCAGTCTTTCAATCGAAGCTAAAAGCTCCTCTTCATCCAGCGGTTTCAAAAAATAATCAAAGGCACTATACCGAAAGGCTTTCAAAGCGAAATCGTTGTAAGCAGTAAAAAAAATGAGCTCGAAAGAAAATGGTCTCAGTTTCTGTAGCAATTCAAAGCCATTAAGGTGTGGCATTTCAATATCCAGAATCAACAAATCGATTTCATTGTTCATTAGAAAATCCAATGCCAAAAGCGGTTCATTGAAACTTCCTACCAGCTCCACCTGCGAGCAATTATTCGATAAAAAATAACCGAGAGTCTCGGTACTGAAATGTTCGTCGTCTAAAATAACGGTACGTAACTTATTCATTAACAGGCAATGTTTTCATTCGGAGATGTATTTGTGTACCGCTTGCCACATTCGTAATTCCATCAATTAAATCCACTACATTAATCTCTATTCCAGTATCGTGAATTTCATTCAGATGTTCAATTCGGTTTTCGGTCATTTTCATTCCCAAAGACTTATTTTCATTCAAAGATTTCGATTTGTATTCTGCCGCTTTTATCCTGCCCACGCCGTTATCGGTAATTTCTATATGGAGCTGGTCTTTTTCTTCCTTTATTTTTAGAATTAATTCGCCCGTGCCGTTGGTTTTATGCATAAGACCATGCCAAATGGCGTTTTCCAGGAAAGGTTGAATAAGCATTGCCGGTATTCGTATAAATGATGTCTCCAGGTTTTCATCTACATCAATCATAAAATTCATTCTATCACCAAAACGAAGTTTCTCCATTTCGAGGTAAAGCGAAAGTGTCTCCAGTTCCGACTCCAGACTGATAAATTCCATTTGAGAGCTGCTCAAAAACTTCCGGATAAGTTTGGCAAATTTATTCAAATACAAAGAAGCTTGTGCCGCATCGTTTTTGATCACATAATACTTGATAGAATTAATGCAATTGTACAAAAAATGGGGGTTCATCTGGCTGCGAAGGGCCTGCATTTCCGTTTCAACAAGCTTTTGAGTTAGCAGGCTTTTTTGCCGCTGATCTTCTCCTATTTTGTAAGCTATTGCCAGCGAAAACACCACAATTTCTGCCAGTACAGCTGCTGGCATAGTAAATATATGATTTAATATACCCGGCCAGGGAATATCATTGAATGCCACTTTTTTTAGCCAGGCAATCAAACCGAGGATGAGCAATACCAGATTGGCAATGATGACAAATCTAACTAAAGGGCCTTTGATCTCCTTTCGGATGCGGTACAAAAAATACAGGTATACAAATACCAAAGGTATACGGCTGAAAATATCAAACCGATTGTAAAAAGCCATATCGTTGGTTAATATCAGAAAGATAAATATGACTAAACCTATAAAAATGGAAACCCAACTAACCTTAAGTGCGAGCTTATAAAGTGAATTGTGAAGCTTTTTTAACGAAAGCAATTCCGGAATGAACCGAAAATAGGCTGCCAATCCAATCCACAGACAAAGTTCATTTCCATAGTTTCTAATCAAGGGAAAACGAGACAAAAACTGACCCGCATAGGTAAATGAGCGACTGGCAAAAATCGTGAAAAAGAAGGCAGTAATTACATAGCCAAAATAAAAGAGAAACAGCTTTTCATTTTTATTTCTTACCAATAAAAAAATACTCAGTAAAGTGATAAGCAATAAAGCACCCTGCACCATACTTCGTACTTGCAATTCGTAAATGTTTTTTTCCCAATACCTTTGCTGAAAATCGGCAAATTGTGCGGAGCTACCTGTAAAAATCCGGCTCATTTTGAGCAGATTTGGTTTTTTATCCGCAAAAAAAGGTTTGTAAAAATTTACTTTTAACAATACATCTACTGTGTCTTTGGCTGGTACGGTAAATTTTTCCAGCTGAAGAAATTGCAGGGTATTAAACCTGCTATTAAATGCATAAAGACCATTTTCTGCTTTTGTAATTATTCCTTTCGAGCGAAGTTCCAGACTAAAATAATCCAGATTTTTTCCATTGAAAAAATAAAGAGCGGGAACTTTCTGCGGATTGTAAATGCGGTAGCTAATCCAGACTGTTTGGTTTTGGGTAAAATAGATCGAGTCTGGGGTGTGAATCCAATTATCTGTAATGGGCTCTTGGTCCCGATCTCTGATCTGATAGAGCGAATACGGCGACGACAAATCGAGGTACTTATTATTCTGTTCCAATACCTGTACCGAGTCGGGTTGTGGCTCACTGGCCATAACCCAACCGATCAGACAGGAAAAAATAAATGTCAATACCTTTCTCAAAGCTGTGAATAAGCGAGAGGTTTTAAGAAAATGCGGGTGATATTGGAAACGGTATTTGCATATTCCGGCAATACCGATATTCTCTTCCACTCCGGATTGGCACTAAATTTTTTCCAGTTTTCGTCACGCTCGGCCATGTCTTTAAAAGCCAACATGTAAGTCAGGCAAGGCATATCAGGTCCGGCTATTTTTTCTCCAAACAATACAGAATGCAGTCCGGTTTCTTCAAAAATTTTCAACTCTCCTTCGTTAAACATTTTCACTTTGCGGTTAAATGCATCTTCAATGTAGCCTTCGTAAGTACGCAGCTCAAATAACATGGAGCCCGACGCCGGTTTTACCATTCTGGGAATACCCGAAAATGCGTTGTAAAAAGAAGTCACATACCTGTTATAAGGTGCTTTTTCCAGTGATATCGCATTGTATTCGGCACTGGCTGCATTATAAGCTGCGTCTTTTTTCAGACTAGTATTTGCTCTTTCGTAAACCTGCATGTTGGTATAGGGTATAATCAGGTAAATTTTGGTGGGCTGGGAAAGTCCGTTTTCCTCGAAAACACCAATATTATTAACGCCTTGGCGATTTAAAGCAGGCAGCAAAGCTTTCTCCAGGTAATTGTGTAAACCCGATGCCGGGGTGCCAAATTTCATTTCATAGGTACGAATTTCATAAAATTCTTTTTGGGCAAAAACCTGAGCAGAAAGAAGAAAAAACAGTACAATTAAACGCTTCATTTTTATTTGTTTTAGAGTTTGAAATATTAAGAATTTGAAATTAAATAATCACGCACTTTTTCCTGAATAAGCTTTTTTACTTTTCCCCAATCCTTATTTGTTTTAGACACAGGCTCCATGTCATCTTCGGCATCTTGAAAAAAAGTCATTGCTTGTGGTATGGAAATAAGTAAATTTTGCGTGCTGTATTTTTCTTTGTATGCATGTATAAAGTCTGAAACCGGGTAATGTTGAAGTAGTTCGGCAATATCGTAAAAGTCTGCCCTACCTAATACAGCCTGAATCTTCATGGCCATAATATCCCGATCCGAAAAAAAGCGAATCCCCTCTTTTTCCTCGATTTTGCCAATTAAAGGGTGGGGATGTTTTACCAAGTCTACTTTGATATCATCAATAAAACAGAAGATTCCGAAAGGAAGATTTGGGTTTCTATTTTCATAACTTTTTCCAAAAGTATTCTTTAGCTCTTCATTATTTTGGGAAATTGAGAAAGGCTTACTGCAAAAAATGTCCAGATCAATTGACTTTCTATGTCCATATTTTAAAGACAAGGCCGTACCACCAACCAAGGCGTGTTCACTCAAAACTGGCAATTCCATCAATTTTTTTAATAAGGAAAAAGTTCCGGGCTCGACTGTCTCAATGCGTAACATCTAAATTCATTTAATGGTCTGTCAATTACGGCACTAGCCAGATAAAGCGTGTTTAAGGGTAGAAATTTAGCATTTAAAAGAGCTTGAGTGATTTTCTCCATTCCATAAAAAGAATAGCAATTCCGAATATCCGGCACATCGCCCCTTTCAAATACCCGGGTAATCACAAATGCGGCATTTTTCTCGTAATCAATCTGATCAAAGTCCACATCCCAAAAAATCGCCTGGCCAATTCTGGTTTTTCCATATTCAAATTTAAGCCATTTTATTTAATCGCATCTCTTCTTTTCTTCAACTCCCGCCAAGTGGTCAATACGATGTGATGCTCCTGAAGGAAATCCTTAAAGTTGGGATCTATCATAGCCAGCATATCACCTTTACGGGTAAGACCAGAGCCGGAAATATGTTCGAAAACCTCCGTTGGCCAGGTGCAGTGCATGATCACCATTGTTAACCCGGGTTTTAGGCTAAGTATGGACTCCTCGTACAATTTGGTTTTAAATGCTTGTAAATCAATATCCATAACATCCAGATCGTCGGGTTTCCAACCGTAGGATATATTGTGCAAATCATCAAGCACCGGAAGGCCCGCATCCCATAACTGCTTGCCAAGTGCATTGGTAATTTCGAGGGTAAGGCCCGAGCTACTCTCCGATTGCATGATCATGGTATTGTGTCCTCCCGGAAACATCACCGGTATGTGCTCTTCCATACCTACTTTCAGGTAGCGTTGCAGGTATTCTTTGGTGGCAAAGAGGGTGCCCATGTGCGAGTCTAAATGTGTGGGCTCCCAACCCAAGGTACGGCTGCGATCGAGCTGAGCTCTGATTTCTTTTTCTATTTCATCAGGTGAGGCATGCGTGGCTGTAGCACTTACACTGGGCCACAGGGCTCCTTGCTCATCTACTAAACCCGGTACGGCGGGTTTTCCGGCAAGCGGCCCCCAGCGGTAATTATCCCATTCGGAAGTTAATGTTAAATGAAGGCCAGCATCCGCTTCGGGGTGGGTCTTCAGGTATTTGGCAAATTCGGGTATCCAAGGGCAGGGCATCATCATACTCAAGGAATTGGCCACGCCATTATCTATGGCATTTATTGCTCCCAGATTAGAATTATAACTCATGCCTACATCATCCACATGCAGAATTAGTACTTTGGAACCAGCCGGAAAGCCCAGTTTTTCGGCATATGTGGACTGAGCATTAGTCGTCGAGATCGAAATCAGGCATAAAAAAAAGAGAACTCTCATCATTTGCTTTTTATTGATTAAAACAAATGTAAAGAATTCTCCTTAATTCGATTTTCTCCTTCTTAAACTTTTACAAAAACAATGGTAAGTGAAGCTGTAATATCAGTGGGATCTACGGTTACAACCGTGGCGGTATTTCCTGAGAATGAAATTTTGCCTGGTAATGTCTGACCATCAATATCTACTGATACTACATCGTCTACCAAAGTATAAGTACCACCCGTACCCGACAATAAAGCTAAAGACTGACCATCTCCATCTACACAGCCCGAAGGAACAGTTGTAGTATAATTACCATTACTAAAAGTATAGGTTATATTAGCGGCACAAGGGAACAAAGCAACGTATAAGGTCCAAAACTGAGTTTCTGTACCATCGGAATCTTTAATTACTGCACTCTGAATTTTCCAGGTTCCTTCCAGTTTTCCGGCTGGAGTTACATCATTCGTTGATTTTTTACATCCCGACAAAATGCCGATAAAAAGGACCGTCAGGATAAAAATGTTTTTGTTTTTCATGTTTTTCTTTGGTTTTTAATTCACACAAATATAGAACCCGCTTATCGTTCATATTCAATTACGGCTAAATTATTACCCTGAATTCCGTAATTGGCTATTAATTTTTTATGAAATAATTTCAAATATGAAAGCAAACGCTTACTCTTTTAAATTATTTCAAACTATTAAAGCCATTTTTTTTAAATTCATTGGCTGGAATTACAAAACCAACAGGTGCATAATCTCCAATATAATCTTTGGCCTCCGCTTTTTCTGGTACTTTTCCGATTGCATATGGAAAGGCATTTACAGGCAATAGATTTCTGTAAATTAAAATCATCTTATCATCATTTACCTTCCAATCCATCTGATTGTAGGTAATTTCTACATTGGTTTTTAAATTTCCACCGATCAGGATATAGATATAACCATCATGGTTTACTTTAAATTGCTCATCCCGCAAGGTATAATAATTTACTGTTTTTAAGTTGCATTCACTGAACGACCAATATCGCATCTGCACTGACTCAGGATTACTAGCTGAAATTACGGGAGGTTTAAACCTTAAAATTGCCACTTCATTATTATTCTTCTTAATAGGAATTACCAGATATGTATTATCGAAATTTTCATAAAAACCTTTTCCCGAATTTTTATACGCAATTAACTTTTTAGTCTCTTTTTGGAATAAATTTCTATTAATTTTTTTACTTAGCCTCCATGCATAGATGTTGTGTAAGTTTTTAGCACCCAATTTATTAAATTTCTTATGAGGCAAAGCCACTTTCTGATGGCTGTCTAATTCAAAGGCTTCAATTTGAGGTAGAGAGACTCCGCCGCTTAGATTATTCTCTGGCAGGTAATTTCTCAGAAAAACAGAGCTGGTTTCTCTGGCATCGGTGTTATAATATAAACTTTGGTTTTTTTCAGTGCCTACATAATTTTCCGGAACAATAAACATTTCGTATTCATTTTTTCCATGCCATAGTTCCGAATCTGATAGACTTCCGATGGACGAGCGGGTGCGATCATCGTACAGATTAAAGCCAAAATACCTGGTTTGAGGCCATTGTCCGGTAATTTTATATCCCAGATTAAGCTTATTCTTTATTGTATATGTCCAGTAATTAGCATTCCAGTCAGGAAAAAATACAAGATCTTTGCTTTGACCAATAAATTGATATTCCCAGGAATCCGAAATCTTTTTATATACTGAACATTGGTTAAAAAATAAAATAACAAAAACTCCAAATGCTATTCGAACAAAGATTTTCATAACACAAATCAAACAAATTTCTCTGTTGCAAAAAAAAGATTTTCATCAGCGAATGACTGCTAAGTCAAATGTGACAATTTTGACGGAGTGTTTAGAAAACGGTGAGAGTTTAAAACAACTACCACAAAAAAGCATCATTTAGGCCAATTTCGCTACTCTTCTTATAAATTTTTGACAGGCAATTCCTTTAAATTTAATAGAACCAGATTGAAATAAAAATCGAAAAAATCGAAGTAAATATTTATCAATTAAATAAGTTCTCCATTGGAAACTATAAAGATTTCTTTTGCTCGAAAACTAATTATGAATTACAGTCAATTAAATATTCTTATTTCATCAATTCCTCAATCTCTTTTTCCAGTTGTGCAGACTTAAGCAAAGCTTCTTTCAAAGGTAATCCTTGTTTCATTCCCGGGCGGGTGTGACCGGTGGCCGTAAGCCAGGCATCTTTCATCATTTGGTGTTTTTGCTCTGTCAGAGTCAAAATTTCCTTCCCATTCCGGTAGGCAGACATAAACTCCTGTATACTATTCGTTTTTAAGACCTCCTTTTCACCGAGACCCAAAAGTAAGGCTTTGGCCATAACCCAATGCCCCTCGGCGTTTGGGTGCACACCATCTGCGGCCAAAGCAAAAGTACTATCCAGCTCCCGTTTATCTTCCTGGTATTTTCGCATCGGCCCATGAACGTCGATCACCTGCCAGTTTGCCGTATATCGCTGACTAATCAGCCAATCGGAATACATATCCAATACATTGGCATAGGCGGCACCTTTTTGTTGATCGTATACAGGCGGGGTAAGAAAAATAATTTGTGCTCCGGATTTCGCCACCTGATCCTGCAGCCAAATAATACCATCGTGGTATTTCTGAAAACGGCCATCATCAAAGGGCAAATAAATGCCATCATTCATACCG
>JAHEBN010000025.1 GCA_024645245.1 Jiulongibacter sp.
GCCTGCTGCTTGAAATGGATCGTTACCCTGATAGTTAGAAACCGGTACACCATCTACCACAAAAAGAGGTTGGTTATTACCAGCCAATGAGTTGTTTCCTCTAATAAGGATGTTTGAAGAGCCACCCATTGTTTGGTTTTGACGGATTTGAAGGCCGGCAACTTTACCTGATAATGAGTTAACAAAGTTTTGAGATTTTACTGTGGTTATGGCATCGCCGCCGATTTCCTGAACAGCATACCCCAAAGATTTTTTCTCGCGACTTACACCTAAGGCAGTAACAACAACTTCAGAAAGTTGGTTAGCATCAGAAGTTAAAGACACATTAATTACATTTGAATTGCCAACAACCAGAGATTGGCTATTCATACCAACAAAAGAGTAAACTAAAGTAGCACCTTTTGTTACTTCAATTTTGTACATACCACTAGCGTCTGTAGTTGTACCACGAGTAGTTCCCTGAATTGTGACAGAAACTCCAGGGAGTTCTAATCCATCCTCAGAAGACGACACTTTCCCCGAAACTTCCATTGATTGGGCATAAGTGAAGATACTCAAGCCAACCATTAGCATGGTTAAGAAAAATTTCTTCATACAGTTTGTTTTTAAGGTTTTTAATTGTTTTTGAAGCCACAAGATATTAACCTTTTTGTAATTGAAGTTAAAAGTTTGTTAAAAAAATCCTAGAAAACACGGAATAGTTATATGTTTTATGAAAAAAACAAAATGTATGCATGCATAACACTTCTATCTTTGAATTAAACATGGGTGTTTTCCGGATGGTGTCAAAACGACATTTGTAGAATATCAGACTGATTATAATTTGAGCGGATAACCAGAATAGCAAGTTTTAATTTGAGCAATATATTTTTGAACCATTTATAATTTGGCAGATTTGTCAAAATGCATTTGGTTTCAAAAATTGAAGGATTTTTAAAAAGATATATTAATTCAAGAAAAAATTTAAAATTACGGTTATTGGGATGATAAGGGATTCTAAATGGCTGTATTTATTTAGGGGCTTGTTTTATTATTATTTTATTTAGAAGACCGGGTAAAAACCTTTTCAAATAAATACCAAGTACTTCCTTTCCTCCTATATAGACTTCTGGTTTATTTTTATCTAACGCTTTATATATACGCTTGGCACACTCCTCTACCGGCATACCAGAGTGTTGATTTGAGTCCATTTGACCGTGCTTGTTGCCATCTGCGGCAAGGGCATTTATGGAAATGTCTGTTTTTATATATCCCGGACAAATAATATTTACGCCAATGTTATAATTTATTACTTCCGCTCTAAGTGAATCAAAAAAACCATGAAGTGCGTGTTTGGCTGCGGCGTATCCAGATCTGGCCGGTGTGGCCACTTTGCCTGCAACACTACTTGTTACGGCGATTTGTCCGCTTTTTTGATTTATCATAATAGGCAAGACACATTTAGTAAGGGCTATTACACTAAGTAAATCTAACCTGATTAATCTTTCATATACACTAAAATCTGTATCAATGACTAATCCTCTTTGTGAAATACCCGCATTGTTAAAAAGAATGTCAATCTGTCCGAAATGATTCAAAACTTTTGTGGTTGCAGCTTGGAAGTTTTCAATTGCCTCCATATCCATTGGTAAAACAAGGACATCTTTATCTGAAAGTCCGGTTAAAGTTTTAACTCTCTGAAGCTCAAATTCTCTTCTAGCACTTAATACCAATCTCGACCCGTTTTTGGCAAACTCCAATGCTGTAGCTTCACCAATACCGGATGAGGCACCTGTAATCCAAACAACTTTATCCTTCATTTTTAAGAATTATGAATTTTATAAAAAAAATGCCCCGGTTAAAGGGGCATTTTAAATTATATTTTAGTCAACAAGTACGGCATTTCCTGCTACAACATCATCTTCTACGAATTTGAATTTTACGTCGCGTTTTATAGAACCATCTTTGTACTGAACGCTTACCCGATCGTTTCGATTGGCTACTTTTTGTGATTTGGCAGGCTGAAGCATTTGTTTACCTCCTTCCGAATCGCCATCCGATCTATTTGTTTGTAATTTTGGCTTATCGTCTTTTTTGGGAACAACTTGCTGGAATCTTAATTCTGAAATCGTGGCTTTCATTAAGAACCCGATCATTTCGGAATTTACTTTATTCAGGAAGTTTTGGAAAAGCTCTACGGCTTCAAATTTATAAATGAGCAATGGGTCTTTTTGTTCGTAAGAAGCATTTTGTACCGATTGTTTCAAGTCATCCATATCTCGTAAATGCTCTTTCCATTCCTGGTCAATAACACTTAAGGACATGTTTTTTTCCATTTCACTGATCAACTCTCTACCGTTGGTATAAATTGTTTTATGAAGATCGGCATATATGGCCATATTGTGCACGCCATCACTTACAATTGTAAGGAAGAGTTCATTTGGTAAAATGCCCCGGTCATTTGCTAATTTTTTAAGGACGTTTACTGTATTCTCCTGAATTGCCTGGTTTTTGGCCTTATAATGCAATTCAGCTTTTTGATAATAATCATGAATCAGGGATGAGCCTCCTTTACCATATTGTTCTCGGGTGATATCTGGTTTGAAACCAAGTTTCTGGATTGATCTTAACTCAAACTCATCGTAATTGCCATTGGTATTGGTCAGAATATCGTTGCAGGTATCGAATAAGATATTAGCAATGTCAAGAGACAACCTATCTCCGAAAAGTGCATTTTTTCTTCTTTTGTATATAGTGTCACGCTGAACGTTCATGACGTCATCGTATTCGATCAAACGTTTTCTGATTCCAAAATTGTTTTCTTCCACTTTTCGCTGAGCCCGCTCGATGGAGTTGGTGATCATAGAATGCTGGATTACTTCACCTTCTTCCATTCCCAGCTTATCCATCATTTTTGCGGTACGATCTGAGAAAAACAGACGCATCAGGTTATCTTCCAGACTGACAAAAAACTGGGAACTACCCGGATCACCCTGTCTACCCGCCCGACCCCGAAGCTGACGGTCAACCCTGCGGGATTCGTGTCTTTCGGTACCTACTATGGCAAGTCCACCTGCTCCACGGCTCTCGGGTGTTAATTTTATATCTGTTCCACGACCTGCCATGTTGGTTGCTATAGTAACCGTTCCAGGTTTTCCGGCTTCAGCAACGATTTCGGCTTCTTTGGCATGTTGCTTGGCATTTAATACCTGATGAGGGATTTTACGTAGTGTCAACATCCGACTTAATATTTCTGAATTTTCTACAGATGTTGTACCTACCAATATCGGACGGCCCTTTAGTACCAGTTCGTTGATTTCATCAACAAGGGCATTGTATTTTTCTCTTACCGTTTTATATACCTTGTCTTCCATATCGGCACGAACCACAGGTTTATTGGTAGGTATAGAAATTACATCCAATTTGTATATTTTCCAGAATTCACCTGCTTCGGTTTCGGCTGTTCCTGTCATACCAGCCAGCTTGTGGTACATCCGGAAATAGTTTTGTAAAGTAATAGTGGCGTATGTCTGAGTTGAATCTTCGACTTTTACGTTTTCTTTTGCTTCAACCGCCTGGTGTAAACCATCGGACCAACGACGACCATCCATTATACGGCCGGTTTGCTCGTCAACGATTTTTACTTTTCCGTCCATAATTACATATTCCACATCTTTTTCGAATAAGGAATATGCCTTTAATAATTGGTTTACCGCATGAATACGCTCCGCTTTGGTGGCGTAATCACGAATCAATTCATCTTTTTTAAGGATTTTATCTTTTTCTTCCAGATCACCCTTGTCGATTTGATCGATTTTTATGCTCAAATCAGGAAGTACGAAAAACTCCGGATCTTCATCATGTCCTGTCAGGTAGTCAATGCCTTTGTCGGTTAATTCAATGGTATTGTTTTTTTCTTCGATTGTGAAAAACAGAGGCTCATCAGCCTGGGGCATTAATTTGTTGTTTTCTGCCAGATAGATAGCTTCTGTATCCAACAAAACTTTTTTCATTCCGCTTTCGGAAAGGAATTTGATGAGCGGTTTACTTTTTGGCAAACCTCTGTGTGCCCGGAATAAGGCCAGACCGCCTTCTTTCTTGTCACCGGCAGCAATCAATTTTTTGGCTTCATTCAAAAAGCCGTTGACAAGGCTTTTCTGTGCTTCTACTACCTGTGCTATTCTGGGTTTTAAAGAATTAAACAATTCTTCGTCCCCTTTTTTGGCCATTGGGCCAGATATAATTAAAGGAGTACGGGCATCATCTATTAAGACGGAGTCAACTTCATCTACCATTGCGTAATGATGCTTGCGTTGAACCAACTCGCTTGGATCGCTTACCATGTTGTCACGCAGGTAATCAAAACCAAATTCATTATTGGTACCGTAACATATACCTGAATTATAGGCGGCTCTACGAGCTGCTGAACTCGGTTGGTACTTATCTATGCAATCGCAGGTAATGCCGTGAAATTCGAATATTGGACCCATCCACTCGGAGTCACGACGTGCCAGGTAGTCATTTACCGTTACTATATGAACTCCTTTGCCAGCTAATGCATTCAGGAATGCAGGTAATGTAGCTACTAAAGTTTTTCCTTCCCCCGTTTGCATTTCGGCGATATTACCTTTGTGCAATGCAGCCCCGCCGATGATCTGAACATCGTAATGCAGCATATCCCATTTTAATAAGGTGCCTGCGGCTTCCCATTCGTTTTTCCAAATTGCTTTATCGCCATTTATTACAATGTGGGATTTTTTCATAGCCAATTCTCTATCGAGATGTGAGGCCGTAACTTCGAGTGAATCATTTTCTTTAAACCTATGAGCGGTTTCTTTTACGATTGCAAAAGCAGTAGGTAATATTTTTAACAATACCTCTTCGAGTACCTCATTGTGCTTTTCATCGAGTTCGTCTATTTTCTTGAAAATTGCTTCTTTATCATCGATTTCCAAATCCGGATTATCTTCGATTTGTTTTTTAAGAGCAAGTATTTCGTCATCAATTGATTTGGTTGCACTTTTAATTTCAGCCCTGAGTTCATCGGTTTTTGCTCTGAACTCATCATTTGATAAGGACAACAATTTGGCGTATTCCTCATTGGTACTTTTTACAAAAGGGCTAAGGCTTTTCACATCCCGATCTGATTTGGTTCCGAAAACCTTGGAAATGCCTTTGGTTATAAAATCTAACATTATATGGTCTTTATACTTTAATATTCTAATAAAACGATCGCAAATTTACTTAAATCCTGAAGTTTATCATCAATAATAATGCTCAGTTGAATATTTTAAGGTTAAATGGTCAAAATGGCAGTATGCGGACATTTAAGATAAAATTTCGCTTAAATTAGGTTTAAAAACCTATTTAAATGATAAAATAATTGTTTTTCCTGTCAGTTTTTCCAGCATAGGCTTGAGAATAAGCGAAGCATTTTTTTTAGATGTTTCTAAAATTCCGGAAGAAATAGCTGTTTCACGAAGCTTGACTTCGGCCGATTTAAATGCTTCTTCAAAAAGAAGAGCCTCATTCATAAAAGCATACTGAGAATCGTATATCCTGGATTTGGAATGATCAATGCTGTATTGGCAAAGCTCGGGATCGGGTAAAATAATTCTTATTTTTTTTTCATCAATCAGTATGTCGCTATCCTTTATTTGAGTTAAATCTATACATCCTTTTGCTTCGCCATATACAATTAGCAAAGCTTTAGGGTCGGGTAACAAATCTATTTCTAATTTTTGCTCAACTATATCCTTAAACGTGTAAGAAGCCAATTCCAGTTTTCCCAGGGTTTTAATATTTTGAAGAACTATATCGTGTGTGGTTTCCATTTTGGACACACCAAATAAATTACCGATGCTATTTTTGGTTTTTTCCCAAATAAAAATTGCTGCAATAAGCAAGAGAAAGAATGGTAGGTAACGAAAAATGATTTTTATCATCAATTAATAATTTTCCTTGTGTTAATTTTGCGAAAAATATGTAATTTAATTAACTGTAAAGGGTATCCGTTAATTTTAAAACCATAACATATTTTAATGGAAATTAATTTACCAAGCTTTTCGTTATCAAATTAACCTAATTCAGATTTATTTAATATGGAACTGTTACCAATAGATAGACGAACAGGACTTACCAGGGAAGAATTTATTGAAAATTACCTGAAGCCTAAAAGACCGGTAATTTTTACTGATTTAGTAAAAGACTGGCCTGCTGCTCAGAAATGGTCTTTTGAGTGGTTAAGAGAAAATCATGGAGAAATAGAGGTGCCTTTAATTGATAAGAATTATCACGATCCCAAAAAGTATTTTCAAATAGCCAAAACAATGAAGTTTGGCGACTATTTATCTCTTATTGAGAAAAACGAACCATTAGATTTAAGGATATTTTTATTTGATATTTTTAAAAAAGTACCAGAGCTGGCGAATGATATTATTTTCCCGGATATCATGGACGGTTTTATTAAGACATATAAGTTTGTGTTTTTTGGTGGAAAAGATTCGGTTACCAGTTTGCATTACGATATGGATTGCAGCAATGTATTTTTAACGCAATTTCAGACCCGTAAAAAAATAATCTTGTTTTCGCCGGAAGAAAGCGTTAAGCTTTACAAGCATCCTTACACGGTAATGAGTCATTTTGATCCTGAAAACCCCGATTACGATAAATATCCTGCAGCGAAAAATTTGAAGGGATACGAAGGGGTATTTAGCCATGGCGAAACCGCATTTATTCCATCGCTTTGGTGGCACCATATACGTTATGTGGACGGTGGATTTAGTCTCGCATTACGTGCTAATGATTCTGTGTTTACGTTTGTACGTGGTGGTTACCAGTTGGCTCGTCACCAGATTGTTGACCGGGGAATGACCAAGTTACTTGGAGAAAAATGGAAAAACTGGAAAGAAACCAAAGCCGCTGAAAGGGCGTTAGAAACAATTTGAAATTTTAATTCTTATATTTAAAGGGTAGTTGAATGAATATAATTCGGCTACCCTTTTTTTATGAATAGAAGAACCATTCTAAAGGCCGGAATTGCCTCTTTTGCAGGTATGTATAATTTGGATTTTAAAAGGCCAAATAAGAAATATTGCTTCAATACACTATCGTGCCCCGACTGGACTTGGGAAGAAATTATATTAAATGCCCAAAAAATGGGTTTCTCGGCGGTGGAGGTTCGGGGAATCGGTGCTGAAATTGATTTGAGGAAGTGTCAGGCTTTTTCGCCTGCAAATATTTTATCTTCTAAAAAAATCGCCGGGGAAAATGGAATTAAGATACTTAATCTCAATAGCTCCGCACATTTACACGAAACAGAAATTGTGGCAAAGAATAAAAATCTGGATGAGGTAAAAGCCTATATTGACTTGGCGGTGCAATTGGGTAGTGATTTTGTTCGTGTTTTTCCTGAAAAATTTGTTTTTGAAAATGAAAAGCAAAAATCCATTGATCTGTTAATTGAAAACCTGGGATTGCTCACGCAATATGCGAATGGAAGTGGAGTGAAAGTGCTTCTGGACGCACATGGAGACCTGGTTTGGTCGGCTGATATTCAATATATTATGGAAAATTCGGATCGGGATAATTCAGGCGTAATCTGGGATTATTTTAATATGCATTTAAAAACTGGAGAAACTCCTGAGAAAATGCATTCCACACTTAAAGATTACATCAAAATAATTCAGATTAAAGATGGGTTCTTTTTGCCTGACAAAAAATATGAATACTGCCTCACAGGAAAAGGGGAGGTGCCTATCAGCAAAATTCTGGAGTTGGCTAAAAAGGATAAATTTGCCGGCTATATCAGTTTTGAATGGGAAAAACGCTGGCACCCTGAATTACCAAATCCGGAAATTGCCTTGCCTCAATTTATGAAATTTATGAGTTGATTTCCTGATCAACAACCGGACGTATATTATACATGTTTTTAAAAACCGTTTTAAAGCTTTTGTTTTTTCTTCTGGAGACTAGAAAGCTTTTATCTCTGAAAAAAATCATCTTATCTGTCAAAGAAAATTCCTGAGTGAAAAACAGATCTACATTGATGATGTACTTCCGGTTTATGCGGATAAAATTTGGCTTGGTGATTAGTCTTTCACCCAGTTTAGCAAGGGATGTTGAAACAAAGACCTTTTCCCCGCTTCTAAAAAAAATGTGGGTATATGAACCCTGTGCCTCCATTAAAGCAATATCTTCAAAATCGGCAATTTTCCAACTTCCTATGTGAATTGAACGCGATTGTTCTAATTCTTTTATTTTTTTCATTTTCGTATAAAATGGATAAAGCTTGATGGCTTCTTCTCAGAAAAAACCGATCAAATTTACATGAAATACGAAAATTTAAATGCGTTGTAAACTTATTTTTTACGAACGGTATTTGGTTTTGAATTGGCTTATTTAATGAATGTGTAGAATTAAAATGCAAGACTGTAATAAGCGAATATCAAAGCTTAAAATGTATAGAATATAAGCTTTTCGTAAATTTTATGGAGGTTCCTTCGGGGCTGCTATTTATTTCTAATACACCACCTATTTCTAAGGCTCTGGACTTCATATTATTCAAACCAAAAGAATTCTGAGAATTAGATTCAGCGGAACTGAAACCTATACCATTATCTATTATTTCAAGGGTCAAATTTTCTTTTTGAAAATTACCGGATATTATTACTAAAGTTGCTTTTGCGTATTTCTGCACATTATTGAAGGCTTCCTGAACAATTCTGAAGAGATTTAAACCTTCTATGGGGTTCAGAACTAAATCGTCACCCTTGAAATGAATTTCTGTTTTGAAAGAATTTCCAACTTCAAATTTTTTTATAAACTCCTGTATTCGGGATTTCAGATCACTTGCTGTTATTTCCGAATTATAAGTCGCCCATATGGTATCGCGAAGACTTTGAGCCGCGAGCCTCACCTCACCTGAAATGTTTTCCAGTTTTGCTGAAACCAACTGTTTGTTTTCAAAAAGATAAAAGGCGTTGTCTAAACTGGTGCTCACTACTGTCAATTGGGAGCCAACACTGTCGTGCAACTCTTTGGCAATTCGTTGCCGTTCAATTTCGCGGGCTGAGATTAATTTTTTCTGGTTTTCTATTTCAAAATTTTTCAATCTTTCCGTTTCTGCAGCTTTATTTTTGATATTTCTGATTCTCCAGAATAAAGTACCGGCAACTGAAATGATTATCAAGCCCATAGCCATGCCAATAATCCAATTTTTTTTTTGAGCAATTTCTAATTTTGCTTCCCTGAGTTGGGCTTCTTTTTCAGCATTTTTATATTTGGCATCAAATCCCGCCAAAAGTTCATTGCTTTCCTGAGTATAAAGGGAGTCACGCATTTGCAGTATCAGTTTCTGATACCTATCCCCTTCGGCAAAATCGTTTTTTACATAGTAAAGCCGTTCTAATGTATAATAACTTTTAATGATATCACTGTCGCTTTTAAACTCTTTCGCAAGTTCAAGTGATTTTTTCAGGTATTTTTCAGCCGGAATCAGCCTTTTTTGCTCGGTATAAAGCATTCCTAAAAACCGGGATGATGTAAGTTGATTCCAGGTGTCGTTAATGGTATCCTGAATATGATAAGCCTCAAGCAAAGGTTTTTCGGCTTTTTCACTTGCATTTAGGCGTCTGTAAAGATTTCCTCCAGTAGCTAAATAGTTAGCATATTCAGAAAATTTGTTCTGTTTTTTGTAAAATTCGGCGGCAGCGAGATAGATATTTTGAGCCTCCTGATAATTCCCTTGTGCAATGTGGTTGTTTGCTATATTGACATTTATACCAAATGCCCGGTCGTTTAACTTTTCTTTTTTGGCCAAATCAATGGCTTGTTGGTTGTACTGATTGGATAATTTATAATTGCCCATATAATGATATAGCCAGCCCAGGTATTCTAATGAATTAATTTCGTAGGGTTTGTTTTTAATTTGACGTGCTAATTCCAGGGAGCGAACAAGGTGTTTTTTTGATTCGGGGAAGTTATGGTTTTCATAAAAATTAATACCCGCAATCAAGTTTTGATATGAAGCACTTTTGTAATCCTTTATTTTTTCAAAAAGTAATATGGCATTTTGCCGGTAAATTGAAGCGGAATCTTTCGCATGACTATCGTAATGTAAATTACTTATTTCAACAGCTGCCAGGGCTTCTCCTTTTGTCCAATTTAACTTTTTTGATACCCTTAAAGCTTCATAAAGCTTTGGTTTTGACAAGTCGTGTTTTTTGTTCGTGCTATATAAATTAGCTAATGCTAATAAGTTAATTACTTTGGAAGTGTCTGATTTGGATTTGCTTATTACGTTTAGCAAACTATCGGTTTTTGTGTTTTGAGCAAAAGCTTGCTTAAGGGGAAATAATATTAAAAGAGAATGAAGCAAGAAAATTCTCATACCCACTTATTTTTTTGTGCCATGGCCACAGCGTCTAATTTAGAATGCACCTGCAGCTTTTGATAAATATTTTCTATGTGTTTTCTGGCTGTTTTAGCTGAAATAAAAAGTTGGTCGGCAATCTGATTATAGGTGAGACCTGCTGCAATTTTTTCCAGAATTTCAATTTCTCTTTTTGTAAGATTGAAATCGTCCGGGCTTTTATAGACTTCTGTCTTTTGGCCTGCCACTTCCTGTTTACGAAGTATTTGCAAAGTTTTCATGGCTATTGCAGGTGACATAGGAGCACCGCCTTCCATCAATTCTTCGATAGCCGCTACAATTTTTGACGGTTTCTCATCTTTGGTAAGATATCCCGAAGCACCGGCTTTTATGGCTTCAAATATTTTATCTTCTCTATCCAGTACGCTAAGCATCATTATTTTGATGTTCGGGAAAAGCTCTTTTACTCGTCTGGTGGTTTCTATTCCATCCATTTCGGGCATTTCGATATCCAACAGAAGCATGTCCGGATGGTGATTATTGAGCTTATTTATGGCATCGTATCCACCATTGGCTTGAAACAATATGCCTATCTCGTCAAATATCGAAAGATTCTGGCTGATATTTCGCAGTAAAGTGGGGTTGTCATCTACCAGGCCAATTGTAATCATCGACATTTGTTTTTACACAAATGTATGATTTAATGTATTCTAAATACAATAGGGCATTTGACGTATTTTATTATTCCTAATTCATTTTTTGCAAAAAGATTAATAACATGGAAATAGGGCAAATGCCTTATTGATTTAATTTTTAAACGCTCTCATTTTTGTCTATCAAATTTTAACTATTCGGATTTGGAAAATCTAAAATTTATCAGAAACATAGAATTGCTGGCGGACGAAATCCTGATGTTTGAGTCTGATGTCAACTATTCTCAGATTTGGTTAAGCAATGGCAAAAAAGTGATAGTGGCTAAAACGCTAAAGCAAAAATCGGAAATAGTAAAAAATTCTCCTTTTGTGAGGGTCAATCGCCAAATAATGCTCAATGCCAACTATGTAAAAAGCCTAGGAAATGAACAAACAAAACAAACTGCAGAACTTACCAATGGATTAAAAATCACTTTCTCACGTCGACGAGCTGCTCAAGCTCACAATGATATTAAAAACTATTTAATTAATTGATATTTAACTATTTAATAAAATGAAAACAAAAATTTTACTTCTTACTTTTTTTATACTTTCGGCAAGTTTATTGAGCCGAGCGGCTATAATTTCTGTGGTTAACGGAGATAATTTACAGACAAAAATCACGAATGCTACTGCTGGTGATGTGCTCAAGGTGGCTGCTGGTAATTATGCTTCCATTGTGATTGACAAGCAACTTACGTTTATTGGTACGGGTTATTTTTTACCTGCAGGTGGGCCAGGTGTTGGGCCTGCAATTATCAATGGAAATGTCGAATTTACGGATGGTTCAGCCAACTCAATGATGAGCGGATTTCAAATAAGTCAATATGTTTATATAGGAGCTTCAAATATAGTTTTTTCAAGGAATTTCGTAAATGCCGTAGGGTATACTTTTTATGTTGGACAAAATAGTACTGCGAATAAAACGGTTCAGAATGTAGTCGTGAAGCAGAATTATATGGTTTTATCCAATATTCAATTCAATGGTTCTTTCAGTTTTCCAAACTCTAATTTTAGTTTCAAAAACAACATAGTAGTTGGTAGTTTTTATTTAAATTATGGTTCCGAATCTTCGGGTGTTTATGTAAACAATACTTTCGGTGCCGATATAAATGCAGGTTATGATTTTTTTCAAATGAATGCTGGTTCTGCAACCAACACTTCGTTCTACAATAATATTTTTTGTAAAGCAATTTACAATAGCTCAAATTATTTGTTGGGTAGTGGCTCCAACATACCTCAAAACTTTTTATATAATATTTTGAGTGGAAACGGCACTCCTGAACTTAATGCACCCAACACAAACCTGATTAACCAGGACAAAAGCACGTTTTTTATTGGATATCCTTCAAATACAGCAGGCGTAACAACTGATGCCAAAAATATCCTTTTGCCAGGATCGCCAGCATCAAGTTTTGGTAAACTGTCTCCATATGACCAAAATGCTGTGAATACCGATGCGGGGGCATTTGGGGGTGAAGAGCCTTATGTGCAGTCAGGAATACCGATAGGCCCATACGTTTACAAGTTGGTGGTGCCAACAGTAGCAGCCAATAATAGTACAATTCAGATTCAGGTGAAGGCTAAAACTAATAATTAAAATGTATAAAAGAATAGTTACCTCAATTATTATCTTCTTTTTTGCCTTTAAAGTTAATGCTCAGGCAGAATTAGAATTGGGAGAATTTTATTGGGATTCCGACCCCGGATTTGGCAACGGTCTTGTATTGGCCAATTTAATAACCAAAAATTTGACCAGTTTAGATTCCACACTACTAATAAATGTAAACAGTCTTACACCCGGTAATCATATACTTTATGTTAGGTTTAAAGACAAAGATGGAAATTGGTCACAGCCAGCCAGTTATTTTGTGATGATTGCACCTGAGCAAAAAAATTTAGGAGAAGATCCTGCAGATGTAAGAAAATTGGAATATGCCTGGGATGAAGGTACAGTTTCAGAATTAAATATTAACGGAATACAGGATTTTGAGTTTGAGAAAAGCATACCTACCTCCGGGCTGGGTATTGGTTTTCATCAATTAAGTGTCCGTTTTAAAGACCCATACGGTTATTGGAGTATCTGGCATAAAAAGGGTGTTTTTATTGAAAATGAATCGCCAGGTTCTAACATCACTAGAATTGAGTATTTCCTTAATACCGACCCTGGTCTTGATATGGCTACTTCGGCGACTTTTACTCCAGCCGTTGGCAATGATGTAGAATCCAATTTTGAGCCTTCTACTTCTGGCTTGCAACAAGGTTTAAATTTACTAACATTCAGGGCCAAAGATGCTTCCGGAAATTGGTCTGCCTTTTACACCAAGCCCTTTATAAATGATAATTCTTTTACACTATCTGCTGGTAATGTTAACCCGATCGCTTTTTGTGAAACGGTGGAAATTCCTGTTCCATTTACTACTACGGGAGTTTTTCCAAATGAGAACACTTTTAAATTACAGCTGAGTGATATCAATGGCCAAAATTTTGTGGATTTGTCCACTATTCGGATAGGTAATACATTGAAAGCGAATATACCAACGGGTTTAGCCGGAGGTTTTGGGTATCGTATCAGAGTATTGAGTTCGCTCCCACTTATGAGAAGTATTTCTGCAACAGTAATCACTGTAAAAACCAAACCTTATGTAAGTTTGTACGGAACACAAACGATCAATTTTGAGCAATCTTCCGATTTAACAGTTACAGCATCAGGTACATTGCCAATTACCTATACCTTGAATGAGGAGAGTTTTATGGCAAACTCTTCAACAAGCACACGTACAGTCGCTCCTACAATAACCACTTATTATACTCTGACATCTACTCAAAATGAGTGCGGTGCTGGCACCGTAAATTCAGCTCCTGTGGTCGTAACAGTAATTTGCCCAGCAAACATTGTACATTCTACTGGCACATTACCAGCTACTATTTATCAGGCTTCTTCAACCATCATAAGTCAGAAAAAAGCAATAAATAGCCCACTTAGTTATAGGGCAGGAGGAAGTATAAGTTTGGAGCCTGGATTTGAAGTTTCAGGAAATGTATTTAGGGCACAAATTGGGGGTTGTTTATAGAATAATGTAACAACATAGCTTTTTTAAACTGTTTATTTTTCTCGAGATTGAGTATCTGTATTATACAGTCTACAAATTCATTTAATAACTGATTTTTAAAATAAGGATTCATTAATACCTAAAAAGCCCGAAGTCTCTATAAGGTGAAACTTCGGGCTTTTAAATATTCAGGAAAATCAATTTTTACACATCACAAATCTGAACGCAACGCTTCAGCGAAGCCAACATGCCTGCCTTATCTTTTGGAGTAGGGATAAACTCCTGACCAAGGTATCCTTTATAACCTGTTTCTATCAAAGCTTTAATAACTGCAGGATAATAAATTTCCTGCGTTTCGTCTATTTCCTTACGGCCGGGCATGCCACCTGTGTGATAATGATTGATGTATTTGCCGAATTTCCGTATGTTACGTATGTGGTCGCCGTGCATGCTTTGCATGTGGAAAATGTCGTAAAGCAATTTGAAATAATCTGAATTTACCATTTCGCATAAGCTTACACCCCAATCTATGTGATCACACATGTAATCGCGGTGGCTGTCGCGAGAACTCAATAATTCCATCGAAAGTACCACATCGTATTTTTCACATGTTGGAATCAGGCGGCGGATAACCTGAGCACAGTTGATCATACCGGTATAATCATTCATCCCGTTTCTGTTTCCGGAAAAGCAAATAAGCGTTTTAATGCCGTTTGCTGCTGCAGTTGGAATCAAATCTTCGTAAAATGCCACGAGGGTATCGTGGTTTTTCGGTTCATTGAAGAAGTTATTCAAACCCATGCCTGCTGGCCAGGTGCCCCAGCCCATACCTGCTGTAAGGCCGTATTTTTTAAGAATCGGCCATTCTTCGGGTCCGGTAAGTTCTATAGACGCCATTCCGATGTTTTTTACACCCTGACACAATTCTTCGAATGGAATACTTTGGTAACACCAGCGACATACCGAGTGCTTGATATTATTTTTAAGTTTGACATCTGTATTTCCAAGTGCTTCCACTGCAAAAGCAGAGGAGCTAAGTGAAGTGGCAGCAACTGTGCCCAAGGCTTTTAGTGCATCTCTACGGCTTGAGGTTGGTTTCATTGTATAAATTAAGGTTGTTATCAAGTCAAATGTAAAAAGATATTTGACTTAGCTCAATGTTTCTTTAAAAAGATTTAAGGTTCTTTCCCAAGCCAATTTTGCTACTTCGGGATTATAACGTGCTTCAGAAGTATCGTTATTAAAAGCATGCTGTGCACCTTCGTAAACAAAAAGCTGGTAATCTACTTTGCTCTCTTTCAAGGCAGCTTCAAAAGCGGGTATTCCTTCATTTATTCGCGTATCCAGTCCCCCGTATTGAATGAGCATTTTGGCTTTTATTTTGGCCACATCTTCGGTATCCGGTTGGCGACCATAGTAGGGGACGGCGGCATTTAATAGTGGGTCATGCACGGCCATCTGATTGGCGAAACCTCCACCCCAGCAAAATCCGACAGTTCCCGTTTTTCCGTTACTTTTTTCGTGATTTCTTAAGTAAACGAGCCCGGCAAGCAGGTTTTGGCGGGTTTGTTCCACATCCAATTTGCCAAACAAACCGCGGGCTTCGTCTTCGTTTTCTGGAGTTCCACCCAATGGCGATAGTGCGTCTATTCCCAGCGAAAGATATCCGGCTTTTGCCACCCGTCTGGTTACATCCTTGATATGTCCGGTGAGTCCCCGGTTTTCGTGAATAACCATTACTCCGCCAGTTTTGCCGGAAAGATTTTTAGGCATGGCCAAATATCCTTTTACGGTACAATCTTTTCCCGGAAAGCTTACTTCCATTATATCGAGGTCATTGTCGTTTTCAGGTACCATGGCATGGGCGTATCCACCTTCCAGTAGGGGAAGAATCGCCATTGCCGCCGCTGTTCCACCCGCCAGTTTTGCGAGTTTTTTCATGAATACCTCACGGCTCAGAGGAGCGTGGGTGTATTCGTCAAAAAGATTTATAATTCGCTGATCCATAATTACTTAATTTTGGAGAATGGTAGTGGTTTTAGCATAACCGAGACAACTTTTTCCACTATTTTACCACTTTCTTCTGAAGCTTTTTGGGCTGCTTTCCATTTTGGGTCATTTCGGAACGCATCCCAACTTGCTTTTGCACCTTCGGCATCTTTGTGGGCAATTATGTAAACCAAATGGGACTGGGCATTGTCTTTTTCGATACTACCCCAGTAGGCAATGTTTTCCATTCCGTGAGACTTAAATAAAGCACGGGTATGATCGCGAAAACGAGCTACAATATTCGGGTATCTGCCAGGAAGGCAATAATAACTCCTTAATTCAAACAGCCGCTCAGGATTAGCAATGGAGTTTTTTAGTTTTTTAGTTAATTCCGGTTCCATTTTCATAAAAGTACTTTCTACTGAAGCTACGATTTTGCCATCGGCTTCAGACTCACTCGCCACTTTTTTCCATTCGGGATCACTTCCAAAAGCTTTCCAACTTTCATTGCGTGCCTCCATGGAAGGATAAGCCAGAATATAGTATAAATCATTGCTTTTTTCGGGATCTGTGGGTAACCAATAGCCCACATTTTCCATATTGTGTTTTTCAAAAATACCGGTAGTATGATTTTGAAAACGGGCTATGAGTGCATTAAGGCGACCCGGATGGCAGTGATAAATTCGGAGTTCGTAGACCTTGGTATCTGTTTTTTTGGCGAACGAAATAGATGATACAATCATCAATAATAAGAGCGAAAGGATGCTTATTTTCATTTTTAATTGGGGTTTTTAGTAAAAATAGTACTTTACTTTAGAAGATATATCCTTTGAACATAAAAGAAAAGGCATTTCTTGTTTTTTTGATTACCAAAAGGCTTTTTTAGTCAATAACTGGATTGCACTGAAGCTCTTTCAAAAGGAAAACTCAGATTTTGTAATACCATGTGAATATGCTCGTTTTTCTTAAGAAATAATTAAATTACCAATCCAAAATAGTTTTCTATTGAATCGAGTATTTTTTTTTATTTTTATAAGTGTTGCGGTTTATGGACAGCCTGAATATTCCCGAATTAGTTTGCAACCGAGTTTGGGCATTGGTATGAACTTACCCGGGTCGCAGATTGCTAATTCCGGGAGAGAATGGATGACATACATGTGGAATTTCTACGATATCGGGACTTCAATTGATGCCAGAGGGGTAAGCAGTACAAATGTAAATTTTACCAAAAAGTTGGGTTTAGATATTTTATATAAATTATCCAACAAATTGGAAATAATGGCTGGTGCAAAAAGAATCAACCTGATTTCGACCTACAAGCCTTCGCTTGATTACGATTTTCAAGGTGTAAGGATTAACGGTGTAAACGACAATTTTGTGTTTTATGCTTTAAATTTTGGAGGAAAGTTTCATGCAAATAGCCTGTATTATACTGCAAGTGTAAATTACTACCCAAATATTTTCGCTGAAAGAAAAAGAAAAAATGACTCCAGACCTGCCGGCTTTGATTATGGTAGCTTTATCAATGAAAATGGGACAGGAATTCGTTCTGAAATTTCACGGCTAAATGAAATTAAATATGGCTTTTATTTAGGAATCGGACAGGAGGTTTATCTGATGGATAGCCCGGTAGACTTAGAAATAGGATTTAATTTTTCCCCTGAATTTCTTTATCAGGAAAAAGTAATTTTTCAGGAAAACAGAGCGATAATTGGCGAAAATCTTGTCAATCGTAACATTAACTCTATTTTTATTTCACTGCATAAAACTCTTAATTTTAAGAAGAAGAAGAAAGTTGTTAAGGAAAAAGTTCTTAAAGCCAAAAAAGAGAAACCTGAAAAAATTAAAGATAAAAAAACTCCTTTAGTCAAGGAGAAAATTGATGTTGGACAAAGGAAAATTGAAATCGGAGAAAATTTAGTATTGAATGATATTCAGTTTGAGCAAACCAAAGCCACGCTGGATGCGGCTGGAATGATGGAATTGGATGAAGTTTTCGAAATGCTAAGAAAATTTCCTGATTCGCGGATTGCCATTACCGGACATACCTCATCTGAGGGATCGAGGAGCGGAAATATCGAGCTTTCACGCCAACGTGCAGAGGCTTGTAAGTCTTATCTTGTAAAAAAAGGTATCAAAGCAAACCGCATAAATGCTTATGGCTTAGGGCCCGATAGACCCGTATCCGACACCGATCAGGAGTTGAACAGAAGGGTGGAGCTAAAAGTTATTTCCCTGTAAATTACTTTCAATTTTCCCCCTTAATCAAAGCCAGTAAATCGGCCATTTCCTGTACATTGATATTGTTTTCAAATCCATTTGGCATGGCCGATGTTTTTAATGCAATTCTGGATTTAATATTGGATTTGGCTATTTCCATTTCATTTCCTGCCGCTAATCGTAAATTTATAGACTGATCGCTCTCGTGCGTTATTAAGCCTGTAAATTGGCTTTCATCTTTTATCACTATTTGCCATTGACCGTATTTATCGGCAATGGAATTATTCGGATTTATGATTTCTGTAATAATCGAGTGTTTATTTCTACTTTTTAAAGTAGCCAGATCCGGACCGAAAACTTTTCCATCTTTACCATTAATCTGGTGACAAATGCTGCAATTGGCTTCGAATATTTTTCGCCCGTTTTGTGCATTTCCTATCTTTTCTGCAGCTGGCAGGTAATTCTGGAGAACAGCTTTGCGATCTTCATTTATAGCAAATACTTCGCGTGCATAATTTCGGATATCGGTGTCGTAATAATTCATCAAATGCACAATCTGCGGCCATTCCAGATCGGCAACAAGTATTTTTTCATCTTCCACCTGATGAAGTAATGAAGGAATGTATTCTTTCTTATTTGTCAGGTATTTTATCCATACTTTTTTTGACTCAGCCGACATTTCGGAGTATACGGCATGTATACTTTCCATCTCTTTTTTAGATATGCTTTGCGGTAAAGCTTTTAAAGCGAGCGTTTGGTATTCTTCGTTTTGAGGATTTAATACCATAGAGAATACCTTTTTCTCAATACCCGGATCTTTCACTTTGGAAAGTAAAGCCAGTGCATCTCCGGTAAAGTTTGCCTCATTAATCTTATCCATCATTTGGTGAATTTCTTTCACCTTACCTGCCTGATAAGGATTTTTTTCTGTGGCGAGTATTTTAATAATTGATTTACGCAGCGGACTGTCATTTATCGAAATAAACTGATCATATAACTGGCTTATATCGGATGAATTTAATTCAATTATCGAAGGATAGTATTGTTTTATTTGAGCCAGACCATCCAAAAGGGCGGTTTTGCACCAATCGTATTTGGATGAATAAGAAAGAATTTTGGGAATAAGACCCGGTGTATTGCCTTTTACCAGGGTTGCTCCTAATTGTTTGAAAAATTGTACTTTTCCTTCCGAAAAATCTCCCCCTAAATCCTTTATGGTATTATCCAATAATTCCGTTTCCTTCTTAGCAGAAGCCGCTATGGCAGCTGTACCTACCCATTTATCTTCAAAATCTTTATTCAGGATTGCGGATTTTAAAGCAGAGGCTTCCGGAAAATCAAAATAGGAAGAGGAGCAAAGCCATTGAAATCTTACTCTCGGGTTTTCATCCTCTGCCAAATTTATCAGTGCTTTCGAAAGAAAAGCCTGTTTTTCAGCATTTAAGGTATGCCAAATCCGGTCGGTTATTTGGAGGGCATTTTCACGAACTCCGGCATCTTTTGAATTCAAAGCTGTTTCTAATACTTCCGGTGTAATCGTTTTCCAATCAAAAAGCAGCCAAAGAGACGGAATCACAGATAGCTGGTTATCCGTTTTTATTTTTTGCACCAGTAATTTGGAGACAGATTTATCGCCTTTTTGAAAAAGTAACCTTTGAACTGTACGTCGATACCAGGCATTAGAATGATCTAATAATTCAACCCATTCTTCGGTAGTTTTTTTTGATAAATCCAAATGCTGCAGCCAGTTCATAGGCAAGCCACTTTTCGGAGTTATCCGGTATATCCGGCCTTTGCTTGTGCCTTCATAAAGTGCCCCGCTTTGGTTTACTTCGTCGCTCATCCATTCCGGGTGCTCCACTATTTGTCTGTAATAATCAATCACGTAAAGTGCACCATCGGGCCCGACATAAAAATTTACAGGCCTGAACCAGGGGTCTTTCGAAGCCAGAAATTCTTTATTTTCCAAAACTCGTTTTGCAGTAAAAGTGGCTCCATACGCTTCCACATTGTCTATATGCACCAGGTTGTGAACGGGCTCGCCGATAAGGGTTCTGTTTTCCCATTCAGGGCCAAAAGCTCCGCCATCGTACCAGGTGACACCACAGCTGGAAGTTACCACGCCCACATCGGTAAGCAGTTGGTGATTTGGGTTTTCGGTAATAGGAAAAACCTCGCAGGCATCACCGTGATCCGGAATTTTTTCCATGGCATCGGCAATGGCCAGATTCGGGTTGGCTTTAACGTACCTTTCGTCTATTACTTCGTGAAAAAGGTGATTGGCATTGTCGGTATAAAAACGGTGTCCGTAAAGGTCGGTGGTATGTCCGTATTGGGTTTCGCCCGACAGATTTTCTAATTCATACGAATCCGGCTTGAAACGTACATTACGGCCATCTGCATTATTCTCCAGTTTTGGTGCATTCTCATTATCCGGAAATCTTACGTCGGATCCTTTATCTCCAAATACATTTTCATAGGCAAAGGAGTTGATAGCTCCGGAATGTCCCACATATATCCAATTGTCTACCCCAAATTTCGGGGTGTTCATATTATGCTGCGGATTGGATAAGGAAAAACCCGTGAGCATGGCTATTTTCTTATCTGCCTTGTGGTCGCCATCTGAGTCTTCGAGGTAGAAAATATTTGGCGAGTCGGACACTAAAATACCGTTTTTCCATTTCATTAATCCCATCGGGAGGGTAAGGCTATCTGCGAAAATCTCGCTCTTATCGGGCAGGCCGTCGCCATTGGTATCTATCAGTTTTTTGATTTTACCTGTTTTGGATAAATCGAGGGGGTAACCGGGCATTTCGGCTACGTACCAATTGCCATCTTCATCAATTTCCATGGCCACTGGGTCAGAAATCAGGGGCTCTGCAGCTACCAATTCAATTTGAAAACCATCCATTATTTCGAAATCGGCCAAAGCTTTTTCCAGCTCCGGAGAAAGCGGATATTTCGCATTAGGTTTTTCTTTTTGGCAGGAAAATAAAATCAGTATAAAAAAGGCAAGGAATTTATTCATAATCTTCGGGCTAAACTTTTATGAAATTAAGGAATGATTGTTAAACAAGGTTTTATTTGCCAATAAAAATAAAAAAGGGTCACAAAATTTTTTTGTAACCCTTTCTCCAAAATTATGATTCTTACTTACCTCAATCCATTGATATAAGATGCAATCTTCAAAGCATCTTTCTTAGGTACCTGTGGCATTGGAGCCATAGCAGATGAATAGTCCGGCCAGTTTTGTGGCTGCGGGTTATAAATTAACTGCACAATTTTATCGTCGCTGTATTTTCTTTTGGCGATATCCTTAAAAGCCGGGCCTACCACTTTTTTGCCTTCGGCATGACAGGCCAGGCAGGTATGTTTTTGTAAAAGTGGTTTCACATCTTCAAAACCTAATTTGGCTGTAGCCTTCGCATTTGTGGTAGTTTTTTTTCCATCCGGAGATTCTACTTTTTTTGCATTGGCAGATACGGAAGCCGGTTTGGCTTTTCCGCTATCCATCACTTTCATGTCGGAGCTACTTACCTTTTCACCTGTCGGGATATTGTTTAAGGTATAGTAAACCACAGGATGCACCAGCGACCAGGAATTCGTGGCAGCTCGTATGCCATCCAGATTCAGCTCGTGGATGTAATATTTACGCAGACCGTCCATAATCAATCTTACTTTTTTGCCATCAGCTGACACTTTTATGCCTTTAATTGCCAATTCTTCCCTATTAATTGGTGGTGAACCATAAACAGGATGGTGTTTATATAAAAAACTGGCAGCCGAATAAGAAGCCAGGTCTTCCGCCGATTTTTTATCTACCGGCATGGTAAATTCAATTTCAAAACCATCAGGCATGGCATGTACAGCCAGCATTTCGAAAGGCAATTTGCCGTTCCACACCAACCTTTGCAATCCCTGATTGGCGTCTCCGGCCGATCCCCAGCCGCGGTTGGTTTCACCTACAAAAAGGGAACCATCTTTAGCCCAATCCATACGCATTACGCCCGATTGAAATCCGGAACGAAAATCCCATGCTGCACCCTGGTATTCGCCGTTTATTTTTTCCATAAATACCCGCATGATTTTAGACTGACCCTGATCACCCACGAATAATTGCCCGGAGAAAGGTCCGAAAATGCCTTTTGTGCCATCCTGTATTATTTCAGAATTAGAAATTCCGAAAATACCGTGTGGCAACCATACGGCCGGTGTTTGCACCATCGGGTATTTTTCCTTCAATTGCCAAAGCATATCGGGGGTTTCGTCTACTACATTTTCAGGTTTTATGTAGTTTCCGGCCTCATTTTTTACTTTTCTGTTATCCCTTTCTGCGTAAAATTGTTCTTCTGAAAGTTTAACGGGGGAATCTTTGACTACCCATTTCAAACTGGCCGGGTGGCCCATAAAGGCTCCTTTTTTTACGTGCCAAACTCCGCCAGAGCCCATCCAGTCACCCTGATTATCGGCGTAGAACAATTCACCATCCACCATTCCAAGCCCTGCCGGCGAACGCATCCCTGCTGCCCATTCTTCGCGGTGACCATCGGGGAATACTTTGAAAATAGTACCTCTGGTTGGTACCCGTGCTTCACCTCTCCACCATTCTTCATTTCCAAAAGCCACATTGCCACTCACGAAAAAGCTGCCATCCGGTGCCAGTTTTGGACCAAAAGAATATTCGTGGTAATGTCCCGATACAGGCCAGGCATTTACAGTTTCAAAAAGATCGGCTTTGCCATCGCCGTTGGTATCTGCTACTTTGGTGAGTTCTCCACGCTGAGCACAATAGAAGGCACCTTCTTTGTATTCCAGACCCAGAATTTCGTGCAATCCGGAAGCAAATTTGCGAAAATAAGGCTGCCGGCTGGTTGGATTTTCCATGATCCAGATATCTCCCCGACGGGTGGAAATTCCCAGTGAGCCGTTGGGTAAAGTACAAAGTCCACCTACTTCGAGCAAAATGCCTTCAGGAACCGGCGGAGTTACAATTTTGTAAAAATCTTCTTCTTTTGGCGATTCCTGACCGTAGGTCAATGTCACGGAGAAAAAGGTGAAAAGTATATATTTAAATGTATTCTTCATGTTCAATAAGTATTAGAATATGATGCTGTAATTAAGGTTTTGTCCGAAATCATTGGCTATTAACTCTTGACTGCCATTGGTGTTTCGGATACTCAGGTTGGCTTTTCCATCCGTTTGGATGTAATAGCTTTTATCATCGATGGCATATAGGTTTTCACTAATTTTTTCAATTGATTTTCCTTCTGCCAATCTTGCCGTAAGTTTTTTGGTACCGTCCAGCAGAATGCTTCTGCTAAACATTTTTCCTTCTACCGGAGTCATTTTGTCTTTAATATCCATACCAAATACTTTGTAATGAAATTCGGGCAAATCGTTTTCATCGAGCTTGTATCCCATTGGGCGGTATGAGCTACCGGTTGTATCTTTTGCCCAATTTGCGTTATTGTTTTGTGAAAAAAGAAGGTCATGATTCAGTAAAGTAATGCTACCCATCGGGCGGGAAGAGCCGTCGCCGCGGTCATTCCACATGGGTGTGGTATTCAGGAATTTACCCCGCCACACTTGCAAAATGGCACCTTTGTCCAGATCGTAAGTGTAGTGTATGTTTTGTGGTGTACCCACTGACACGGCGTGAACAATTCGGGTTTGATCATCTCCTTTTTTAAAATCCATAAAACTACGCAAAACTGTGTTTGTGTTTGCCTCCACCATTATCGGATCGGATGCTTTATTGCCTATCATGGAACTCATCGCGTGCATGGGTGTTTCGCGGAAACCCGGACCCGAAATATAGAGCCCGAGAGCGGGCTGCATCCATCCATCGTATTTGGCATTTTGGAATTCTAATTTATGCGTTCCTTTTGTTAGTTCAACAGAACCTGTGCGGGCGTCATTAGAGCCGGTATATTGATTTGGTATTACCTCCTTGCCATCGATTTTCAACAAATTATTTGAAGAGGAATAGAGGGTGAAATAATATATACCAGAATTTGGAGCTTCCAGATCACCCAGAATTTTAAAGGAATATTCATTAGGTTGTTTCAGGAATTCCCAGGTTAAGCCTTCTAAAGTTCCTTTTTCTTCTGCCGGAAGTGTAAAAGCATTTTTTGAAGGGTCATAGGCTTGATAATTAGCCTCATAAGTAAGATTTTTTAAAGAAGCGGCGGGTTTATCAAAATTGGAAATTACGATATTCCGGAAGGCAAGTGATCCGTGATCGCCCTGAAAGCGTAGCGGCCCTTTTGCCACTTCTTTTTGCGTTAAAGCACCGCGGGTTACGCCGGAAAGTTCTACATTTTCATGCAAAATCATACCGTTCAGGTAAAGTGAAATCACTTTGGCATTCGCGATTTTGTTACCTGCTGCATCGAATCTTGGAGCTTGAAATGAGATTCGCATGTGTTGCCATAGACCAGGAGCTTTTGACGCATTTACTCTTGGAGCGGTACCTTCATACCCTTTTTGGCCAGTTGGGCGGCTTTCATCCCAACGTTCGTACAAGCCACCGCAATCGTCGTATTTTACATTTTTCTTTCCCCAGCTGTCGTACAATTGAATTTCATAATTGCCTTGCATGTAAATTCCGGAGTTGGACTCTTTGGCCATCATAAAATCAAACTCGATATCTAAATCGCCGTGTTCGAAATCACTCACTAGCTCGTATTGTGGTCCATAGGTACCTTGCTTGTGGGAACAGGCCAGTACACCTGTGCCAGGAGTGGTATTTAAACTATTTTTTTCGACAATGTCGGCGTTTGCATCGCCCACAATGGACCAGTTTCCTGCCGGATTTTTAAATCCGCTTAGGTCTTTTAAGGGTAACTTCTCCTGGCCAAGACACACCAGATGGATGATCAGGGCTGCAAGAAGCAAGGTTGTTTTTTTGAACATGTATTATAAAGGTTTAAAATTTAGGTCGAATTTAAAATCTTATTTATACTGAATGATTAATTTTTGATTAATCGAATTATTTATCCTCCAAATATAAACGATAAGTCAAACATTCCTGAATTACCATTTTTTCGTATTCTGTATCGGCGTATTTATCGTGTAAAAGCTGGAAATACTGTTGAAATGGCTTACGCTTTACCCTCATTTCGGCCCGGTATTTTATTAATTCTGCTTCGTCATACGGCTCATCCTGATTTCTGTATTTGTAGTAAAACTGGTTTCTTTCGCATAGAGCAGCTAAATAAATAATCCGGGCACCCAATTCTTTATCCGGATTTAAGCTAAGTGCTTTTTTTAGCATTTCCAGAGCATTCTCCCCATTAAAATAGCCCGCTGGGAAATTTTTGTTGTAGTCCAGATCGTAAGTTGACCATTCTCTTTTTGCCAAAATCCAGGCATTGCCAAACCAGCCCAAGTTATAACTCATTTCGGCCATTTGATACCAATCTTCCGGATTTTTGCTCCCTTTATTTGTTTTTAGCTCTAAATCAGAAAGTCTTTTCATGTAGCTTAATACATCTTCTGATCTTTTTTCAGAACCCGGTATCTGATCGGGAATATTTTCAAAATAAGAATCAAAGTTTTCGTTTTTGAAAACAATCGGATTTACTTTTTGCAAATACGTATTCGCGTCTTGAAATTGATAATTGGAATTAAGTTTTCGGGCACATTCCAGATTTAAGAAATCGGAATTCAATCCGGAAAGTTGAATTAATTTTTTATCAGAACCGGATAGTTTTTTCTTTTCAGTAAATGCAATTACCCGTTTAAGTAAATCGGTTGAAGTTTTGTCAATCAAATCGCCCCGGCCGTATCCGTAGCCATAACCTTCATCAATGGCCTGGTATTCCATGTTTTGGGCCAGAAATGCCCGTATGGAATCTTTTTGAGTTGAGATTTCGCTTTTGGAGGAAGTACAGGCTGAAAGCCAGCCGCCTGATGGTTTTACCTGTTCACTTATTTCACCTGAGCTAAGTTTTTGTGTAAGCTTGGACGATAAGTATTTGGTAATGGAAAACTCACGAAACTGATCCAGATTTTTTAATTGCAAAAGCTGTTCAAAAAGTTGATCCTTTTCTTTTTCCTTCTGAGGATCCAGCTTATTTATGTCTAAAACGGCATCCAGAAATGTTATTTGCCTGCTTCTGTAATCGTTTAATTGAGTGGATTTTTTGGCCTCCTTCAATAATTTATCGGTTTCATCGAATCTATTGACTAAAAGATTGAGATAAGCGGCTGAGATTTGCCAAAATGCCTGATCAGCCGTTTTGTTTTGCGAAATAATAGTTTGATTAAATGTAAGTAATTGCTCGAAATAGGCAGAAGTTGTCTGTCTCAATTTGTCTACCTTATCGCTGTCTATTTCGTAGTCATCGTTTAAAATATCCGCTTTTACGTCATAGGGCCAGAATTGATTGGCAGCAAAGAAATCCATTTCATTTTTATTGATTTCCCGGGTCATTACCAGCTGCAGCATGGGATTTTCAGGCTCAATTTCATAGATTTTTTTCATCAGGTCTAATCCATCTTTTCCAGGCTGAATGGCCAGTAGTGCATATAGTGCCACTTTTTCCTGATCATTTTTGCAGAATTGTAAGGCTTTATCGGTATCACTGAATTCCAGACGGCGAATGCTGAGGTCGGCTTCGCGGCGGCGGGTTGGGCAGTCGTGAAATACCTGAGCCCATTGGTACACGGCTCTTGCTTTATCCCCTTTTTTTAGCCAGGCCGCTGCCATGCGACTCCTGGCCCAATCCGCAATCATGGATTTCTCGGAAACAGGTAAAATGTATTTTTCATAATCAGCTATGGCCTGCTCGTACTTCTCGGTCATCATATCTAGCTTGATGGCCTGGAAAGCGTATCTTTCTGTTATGAAATCAGATTTTTTGGTCGATAGTTTCTGAATTATTTCTGAGTAAAGCGTATTTAATAATTCGATGTCCGGTTTTTCGGGTGTTTCCCAATATGCTACAGGTGCGGGTGTGGCAGCTTCAATCTTAAACGCCAGTTCGAGGTATTCGGCTGCCGATTCCTGATTGTTGTTTTTTAAATCAGCTATTAGTTTTTCTCTGTTTTCATTGGAGATAAGTGCCGCTTTAAATTCCGAATACGAGATTTTCGCCAGCGTAATTTCTGACCAGGCCAGGCAGTTTAAGGAATCGGCCAGACTGGTGGAGTTTTGTTCGGCAAAATAGGTGTCTTCATTCAAAAAATTGGGAGAGAAAAAGTAGGCATCGGTTCGGGTTGGTATGCTGGCGGTTTGTGGATAGAAAAGACTGAAAAACTCACCCATTTCGAGCGGACCCGGGCCGCAAGCAATTGAAAAAATAACAAGCCAGGATAGTATCTTTTTACTATTTATTTTTTGTTTGAATGGCATGTTTTCAGAAAATGGGTTTGAATGATGATTTTCTTTTCAAAATTGATCATTTTTCTTGATTTTTATTGCTTCTAATCGGGATTTCGAAAGAAAATGCCGTGAAATTAATGAGGAACAGGTTTGTTTAATCAGGTATATTTTCCTGCTTTTTTTTAAAGAAAATGTGCATTTTATTACAATTCAATGGCTTTTTGAAGGTCGCCGAGGCAGTCTTTATGCAAATGAAAATAGATAATTTCCACTTCTTTGTTTTTCAACCTGGCCAAAATGGCTTGTTTTATTAATTTCATTTCCTGAAAATCAGGAGATTCATACCTTAGTAAATCGCCTTTGCGAAAGGAGAAATCGTGTAAGGTACTATCTTTCAGGCAAATAAACGTGTTGAATTTGTCGGTCAATTCAAAAATTGTAATTTGTTGTAATTCGCTTTTCGTGAAGTCTTTCAGAAAAGTTACAAATTTATTGTTTCGGTAAATCAGGGTTTGATCAAAAACAGGAAAAGCAATATCAAGCGGCAGCGGATAGACAGGAAGGCGATCGATGTATTGGTCAATAATATCTGCATCGAAAAGTGAATTTTTGGTTTCGGTATATTTCCAATCGCCCACATTGTACAGCATTAAAGTGCCCCTTTTTACGGGAGGAACGCCTGTTTGCTCCATAAATTTCACCTGATGCAGGCGTATGGTAGCAGATAGGGTCATTTTGCGATGAGAAGTTTCTTTCATGTACCTCAACATTTCAAAATATCGGGCTCGCGTGGTTTTTGTCCAGTCGCAGTCCAATTGAATTTCCTGCCATTCCAGGTCATTTTTTTTGGCCAGCTCTTTTACTTTTTTTAAAATCAGGATACCCAATTGTCGGGATTGTTCCAGGTTTAAATTTTCAAAAGTACGATTGGTGATAAAAACCACCGGAATAAGTTCTGAATTGGGTTTTTCTTTGAATCTTACAACAGATTTAGGTATCGGGGATTTGGTATTGGGATCATAATCGACATCAAAAAACCGGATGTATTGTTTGTCAATATTTAATTTTTTTAGCGTGGAATTGGTTAAAGAATCGGGTTCATAGGCTCCTTTCCAATGGTAAATACCCTGTGATATCAGGTGTTCTTCCTGCCTGTTTTCGCAGGAAAAGAGCACTATTAAAAACAGGAATGGGAATAATCGTTGATACATGTCATGTCAAAGTAAAAGGTTTTCGCCAAATTTGCATGCGTTTTGGCTCATAAATCAAAAAGTTTTGATTTTCCCAAAGCATTGAATACATGAAGATTTATTTCAGACTACTCTCATTTGCCGGCAACCTCCGAAAATTCATCGGGCCATTCCTGTTTACCTCCTTAATTGCAGCGGTTTTTGGGGTGTTAAATCTGGTTTTGCTCAAACCCTTGCTTGATATTCTTTTCGGGCAGGTAAGTGAGGAGGCTTTAAAAAATATGTTGATTCAGCCTTCCGGCTTTAATCCTTTGGCCTGGTTCAATTATTATTTTGCCCATTTTTTAAGCACTGCCGGCAAGGCGGGAGCCTTAAAGTTTGTATGCGGTGCCTTGGTTATCGGAATACTTATCGGGAATTTTTTCCGGTACCTGAGTTTGCGACTATTAGAGGGATTTAAGGTAAATATGGTGGCCAATTTACGTCAGGCTATTTTTGATAAATCGCTGGGCATGCACCTTGGTTTTTTTAATAACGAAAGAAAAGGTAACCTGATAAGCCGCATCACTACCGACGTGCAGGAGGTGGAAAACAGCATTGCCAATACCTTTTCGGCGGCCATAAAGGAGTTGCTTCTGTTGATAGGTTACCTGGCGGCCTTGTTTTATATGTCGGTGCCTTTGACCTTGTTTTCATTGATTGTGATTCCCTTAACCGGAGGTTTTTTGGGGGTTATTCTAAAAAGATTGCGACAAGATGCCGGAGAAGGGCAGCAGCGGTTGAGCAATATCCTGAGCATTATGGATGAGACTTTTGGCGGCATGCGGGTGGTGAAGGCTTTTGTGGCCGAAAAATTTATCAGTGAAAAGTTCCGGAATGAAAATCAATCGTATAAAAGGTCGATATTTTCTTATGCAGCCCGCCGTGAGCTGGCCAACCCTTTTTCTGAAGTGATTGCCGTGAGTATGGTGGCCTCGCTTTTGCTTTATGGGGGCAGCCTTATTTTATCTTCCGAAAGCTCGCTCGATGCCTCTACTTTTATGGCCTACATCGCCTTGTTTTCTCAGGTTGTGCGACCCGCAAAGGAAATCGCTCAGGCCTTTTCTTCCTCGCAAAGGGGTATAGCTTCGGGTGAAAGAATTTTGTCGGTTTTGGATCAAATGCCGGAAATAAGAGATGAACCAAACGCTCAGCCAATTTCTGGTTTTGAAAATGAGATAGTTTATGAAAAGGTAAGTTTTGGCTATAATGAAGATCAGCTGGTTTTAAATCAAATAGATTTTAAGCTGGAAAAAGGGAAAACGCTTGCCCTGGTGGGTAGCTCTGGTGGAGGTAAATCTACCATTGCCGATTTGTTACCACGGTTTTACGATCCCGTTTCCGGAAAAATCACGCTGGATGGGCAGGATATTCGCCAAATAAAGCAAGCTGGCTTGCGTGGACTGATGGGAATTGTAACCCAGGAGCCGGTACTTTTCAACGACAGTATTTTTAATAATATCGCTTTTGGCGAAAATGTTAGCAAAGAGCAAGTAGAAGAAGCGGCCAAAATTGCCAACGCTCATGCCTTTATTCTACAACAACCGAATGGCTATGAGACTGTGATTGGCGACAGGGGAACCAAGCTTTCCGGCGGGCAGCGTCAAAGAATTTCTATTGCCCGGGCCATACTTCAAAACCCACCTATATTGATATTGGATGAGGCCACTTCGGCTTTAGATACCGAATCGGAAAAGCTGGTGCAGGATGCTCTTACGCATTTGATGCAAAACCGCACCACACTGGTAATTGCCCACCGACTAAGTACCATTCAACAAGCCGATGAAATACTGGTGATTCAAAATGGCGAAATAGTGGAGCGGGGAAACCACGTAAAACTCTATAATTTAGAAAAAGGCATCTACCGCAAACTGGTGGATTTGCAGGAGATTTGATTGGTGTTGTTAAAAGGCTTATTTGCAGGTATAGCTTTCAAAATACAATTAATTGAACGGTGATTGGTGGCTGGGGTGTGTGTTATTTGGTGTTCTTAGAATACTCTGAGGATACGTAAATCCAAAGGTTCCTATTGAGACGGATGGGCTTTTATTATTGCTCTATATTGCAATTTATTTTGGGTATAGGATCCCCTACATTCGCCCAATCTGTTACTGAAAATTGAACATCTGCAGTACTGTCGGGATATAATAAGGTTTTGGCCCCGAAAACATCAAAAGTCATAACCGCCGCCCGGTTTGTGCTTATATTCTTAAAAACAATTCTATATCCTGAGCCGATCGGTAAATATCGGTTAGTAAAATCGGGATGATTATTCCCGCGTAAGTTTGCCTCGTAGTTAGGATGATAGCCTCCTTTGGTATCTTTTACGTAAGCAATTAGATTGCCATTTGGGGCAAAGATTCTATATTCAATAAAACCAATTACCCCGGGCTTTGCGTTTCCATTTACCACATTTACGGAATGACTAGGGAAAAAGCATTCTTGGTATCCATTTGCCCCGTATCCGCTTTCCGGGTATGCGTTGCCGTTGCTGTATCCGTACCAATAAAAGGCACTTTCCCCGGGCATTTCATTTAATAATGCGAAATAATTCGAACCGTATTTATTACCCGATTGCCCTATCCATAAATTACCCGGGGTTGTGATTCCGGCGGGGATAGTAACTAAGGGCGGGTTAAGATTGTTTATTAATGTATCTGTAATTGCATTATTAGGGGCGGGTAAAAGATTTGAAGCTGTTTTTTGTATGCAACTGCAAGTATACAAGCCCAAACCTAATAAAATAAATTTCCCATTAGTAGTCATATTGATTTGCTGATTATTAACACGAATACGATTGCAAAGCCAAGATCGTATGCCTAGTTAATATTAATTTACTCTTAAACGCTTAAATTTTAGTAAAAATAATCATGGTTTACATTATAGAAGATTTTTGTTCCTGTTTTCAAAACTACCCCCTCTCCATATTAATGTCTCCTCATAATCAGCGAAGGTACTCTGATTTTGGACGAAAGCCCAATGGGAAATTGTAAAATCAACTTCACCTCAAAGTATTCTAAGAACTGATAATATCCAATTTCAGGCATTATTTAGTCCATCCAAAGGCTTCTTCACAGATTTTTGTTTAAGACTCCAAATTCAAATCCCGCCAATTGAAAGTGTTGCAATCGTAACGCACGCCCGGCTTCTCTTGAGCGATGTGTATCAGGTTTTTTGATAGGGTGGGGTCAGTGCTTATTTGTTCAAATTTTAGAAGTCCTTCAAATTTATCGCGACTTAAGGTCTGGCTTGATTTTATTTCGTAAATGGTATTTCCCAGGCTTTTGGGTATTAGTACGTCAATTTCGGTTTGGTGCGATTCTTTCCAAAAATAGAAATCGTTGAATTGGTTGGTGTGATAATTTTGTTTTATCATCTCCGCCACCACCAGGTTTTCAAACAAGCTTCCTTTGTTTCTATAATTTTTCACTTCTTTAGCATTTTTTAGTCCCAGCAATTGGCAAGCCAAGCCGGTATCGTAGAAATACAGCTTTGGACTTTTAATTAATCTCTTATTGTAGTTTTTAAAATAGGGCGGTAGCCGAAATACCAAGTAAGAGGTTTCTAATATGGAGAGCCAGTTTTTGGCTGTGGTATGGCTTATCCCTGTTTGTTTCGAGATACTGTGGAGGTTTAGCTCCTGACCGATATGTGTGGCCAATATTCCCAAAAATAATTTAAACTGGGCTTCATTTTGAATATTAATTAACTCATATACATCTCTTTTTACATAGGTGTCGATGTAATTACGGTAATAAATTTCGGGTTTGAGAGATGGGTTTTTATACAGTTCCGGGTAAAATCCACGGAAAATTTGCTCCCATGGATCGGGGTTTAGTTGATCTGTAATTTCATTATTCTGGAATGGCAAAAGTCTTAGAATTCCCACTCTGCCCGCCAGACTTTGGGATATATTTCTGGATAGCAGAAAGTTTTGTGATCCGGAAAGTACAAACTGACCGTTTTTATTGTTTTCGTCTACTATACCTTGCAAATAAGAGAAAAGTTTAGGTACTTTTTGTGCTTCATCAAAAATCACCTGGTCATTGTATTCTGCCAAAAATCCTTTGGTGTCATTCTCTGCATATTCAAGAATTTCCGGATTTTCTAAAGATACATACCTGTAGTTTGGCAACGACTCTTTCAGGAAGGTTGTTTTGCCTGATTGTCGTGGCCCGGTTAAGGAAACTATACAAAAACTGGTGAGCATTTCATTCCAGGCGTCCTGGATTTTTCTGGTAATCATAATTTGCTATTTACCAGACAAATATCGATAAAATATTCAAATTGCACAAGAAAAATATTCAAATTACACTGAAAATATATTTAAATTGCACAAGAAAAATATTC
>JAHEBN010000026.1 GCA_024645245.1 Jiulongibacter sp.
TGAAAAAAAGCCTTTTCAAAAAAATGAACAGCCGGATTCTATCTCTGCTTACACAAAGACAAATCTGAAGAATTATTTTCCTGCTACCGACACGGAATTTGAAACTGTAGTGAAGTTTGAAAACACTTCTGTTTTTTATGGTCAAAAAGCAGCACTTTCAGATATAAATTGGGAGGTAAAAAAAGGAGAAAGTTGGGCTTTGCTCGGGCCTAATGGCTCAGGTAAAAGTACTTTACTCAGCATGATTATGGCCGATAACCCCCAGGCATATCAAAACAAAATGTGGCTTTTTGATAGAAGACGTGGAAGTGGTGAAAGTATTTGGGATATTAAAAAGCGAATTGGGTTTGTTTCTCCAGAATTGCATTTATTTTTCAGCAAACAAATTCCGGTTTGGAAAGTGGTGGCTTCGGGCCTTTTTGATTCAGCGGGTCTTTTCCAAAAGCTTTCTTCTGATCAAAATTGTCGTGTTTTCGAAATGCTCGAATTGTTTGAAATTGCCAATTTAAAAGACAGAATGATTGCTGAATTGTCTTTGGGAGAGCAAAGAACTGCCTTTTTGGCCAGAGCTCTGGTAAAAAATTCTCCGCTGCTTTTGTTAGATGAAGCTTGTCAGAACCTGGACTATAACCACATGGTGTATTTTCGGGAAATGATCAATGAAATTGTAAGTAGAACGGGTAAAACCCTGATTTATGTTACGCACAACCAAGAAGAGATCCCGACATGTGTGAATAATGTATTTAGGTTGAATGAGGGCAGGCGGGTTTAATACTTAGAACTTTTCAGGCATATCTCCTTTCTGTCCTAATCCTTCTCTCCATTCTTCTGAACCGGGTTGCATTTTTACCATCCAGCCGTGATGCCACTGCCCACATGGCAGCAGGTATCCAGCCCAAAATAGTGATTTGAAGAAAAAAACATAGAATACCGGCCAATATTCGTCCTCTTAAAAAGAAAGACAACCAAGGCACCAAAACTGCGATTAGTAACATAGCTTTTTTATAATTTAATAGTCAAATTTTAATTAAATTATTTTAAGTAGCTAATAGAATTTTATGAACGGCTTATATAATATCTCAAGACAGAATAATTATGAATTTAAACTCAAAAACCACTGATTTAGTAACTTTTAATTGCTTACAAAATCACTAAATCAGTGGTTAGGAATCATATCATTAAGGTAAAACAATTGACTCCCTAACTCCACCCGAGGCGAATAAAGCACGAGAGCGATCAACCTGTCCGTTTGTAAACATATACATACAAGGATCATCTGTATAATCCATGTAATTCATAGTCATATTTGTACCGCTGCACTTAACAAGCGGGAAAGTTGGGCAGCCATAGTTTGGCGAATCAGATAAAGGTGTATCCGTTACGAAATCATCGACTCCGCAACCTCCATCTCCCCATATATGTCGTAAATTTAGCCAGTGACCCACCTCATGCGTTGCAGTACGGCCCAGATTGTAAGGTGCATTGGCAGCTCCTGAAAGTCCAAAATAATTTGGGTCAATTACAACTCCATCTGTTGCAGTAGAACCTCCAGGAAATTGTGCATAGCCTAAAATACCGCCGCCAATAACGCAAGACCACATGTTTAGGTATTTTGATGGATCACTTGGGTCTATTCCTCCTTGTTTAGATTTTTTCATGGCGTCTCGGGTTCCCCAAGATGACTTATTGCTTGACTTGCGAATAATATTGGCAAGTGTAAAATGTACACTCATGGTGCCAACTGCATTTTGAAAAAAAGAAGGCACTGAATTAATATCGCTATTTTGAGCAGCAAAATCAGCATTTAAAACATCAATTTGTGATTGTATTTGAGTATCAGAAATGTTTTCAGCAGCGTTTGAATACAAAACATTTACCACAACAGGTATTTCAATTGTTCCAGAGTAAGGTGTTCCATCTCCTCCCGTTCCGCCACCACCGCCGCCCGGTTTGCCCTTTCCATTAATTACTTTAAGTGAATGAGCCTCAATGGCAGCCATGCGATTTGCCAATCCCGGATTTTCCTTTAATTGTCTCTCTAAAACTTTCATTGTTTCGCATGTTCTGCCATTTACAACAGTTTGTGCCAGAAACTCATTTTCAGGTACCGCAGAATCCATTTCAGTTTTAACAGAGCATGCCGTTAAAATGGATAAACCTGTTACCGTGAAGATAACCTTGTAGATGTTTTTCATAAAAAATATTTTAGTTTATTGATTAAGAATCAATGAAGTAAATTTTAATTTTCCAAAAAAGCAATTTTACAATTACAAATTTTTATTTTGGAATCGGTCAATAAGATTAATCTTCTGTTTTCCTATTAGAGTAATGATTGTAGAATTTATACTTTTGTAATTATTAAAAAAAACCTAAATAATGTCCGTAAAAAATATTCCACTTAAATCATTACACGAAAAAATAGGCGGTAAAATGATTCCTTTTGCAGGTTTTAATATGCCAGTGCGTTATAGTTCTGATATCGAAGAGCATATGGCTGTACGTGAAAGTGTGGGTGTATTTGATGTAAGCCACATGGGAGAATTTTACCTTAATGGACCAGGCGTTTTGGATCTTATACAAAAGGTTTCTGCAAATGATGCATCCGTTTTGTACAATGGAAAAATTCAGTACAGCTACCTGCCAAATGAAACCGGAGGTGTGGTGGATGATTTATTGGTTTATCGCATAGATGAAGACGAATACATGTTGGTAGTGAATGCTTCCAATATTGAAAAGGACTGGAATCACATCCAGAAATACAATACGGAAGGTGTAGAGATGATCAACATGTCGGATGAGCTGTGCCTGTTTGCAGTGCAGGGACCCAAGGCTGTTGATACTTTGCAAAAACTGACAAATATACCTCTTAAAAATGTGGAGTATTATACTTTCACCAAAGGTGATTTTGCTGGAGTGCCCAACGTATTTTTATCTGCAACTGGCTACACCGGTGCGGGTGGATTTGAATTATATGTACCCAATCAACATGCCGAAGAAGTTTGGAACAGAATTTTTGAAGCAGGCGAAGAATTTGACATTAAACCGATTGGCTTAGGAGCCAGAGATACCCTAAGATTGGAAATGGGATATTGTTTGTACGGAAACGACATTACCGACGAAACCTCACCACTTGAAGCAGGATTGGGATGGGTAACTAAATTTACCAAGCCTTTTGTCAATTCAGAGAAGCTACAAAAAGAAAAGAACGAAGGTATCAAAAGGAAATTAGTGGGCCTTGAAATGATAGACCGGGGCATACCAAGGTCACATTATGAAATATGCGATGAGGATGGAAATCAAATCGGAGAAATTACTTCGGGAACCATGTCGCCATTAATGAAAAAGGGAATCGCGATCGGTTATGTGGAAAAAGCATATTCCAAACCAGGCACGGCGATTTATGTAAAAGTAAGAGAAAAATTACTTAAAGCCGAAGTGGTAAAAATGCCATTTGTAAAGGCGGGCGTGTAAAAATTTGACCTTGATTTTTAAAAATTAAGATATATAGTAATACTACATATCTTCTTTTTCTATGACGTTCTAACCCGACTTGTAAGTAACTGATAAGCTTCATCCATTGTCGTATTTTTAACGTTTTTGAAGTGTTGTTTGTGGAATTGAGCCAATTTTTCGAGAATGCCGATTAAAACATATTTTTCCGATTCTTTCAGTTTATCGAAAGCCATTTCACCTACCTGTTCCATTTTCGGCAAGCTCATTTGTATGAATTGAATTCCTTCTGGAGTTATTCTCAGGCGTTTCGATCTTTTATCATTAGCATCCGGAAATTCAGTAACGAGCTTATTTTTAATAAGCCTCTTGATTACATCAATGCCTGAAGGAAATTCGGATATCATTTCATAGATCAATTCACTTTTGGTAGGTTCTCCCATTATTACCAATTGCATCAAATATACCCAATCTTCCACATTGTTTAAAGGCAATCCCGATAATGCCATTTTAGAATAATGAGAGGCATAACGCGAAAGCTTTCCTGTTAAACTTGCAAGTTTGGCATTTAGCGAAACGGCACTTTTCTCCAAAGTAGTATCCTTCAACAATAACTGTTTTTCTAAATAGTGAACACAAAAATTTTCCAGTTCACCATCTGGGTTTTCCTCTTCAAATTCTGCCCAAAGATTTACAAGTCTTACTACTTTATTCATTTTTATTAAAAGAATTCATTTTTAACAAGTACTTTGTTTTCATAATTAAAACTAAAAATAGTGCACGAAAATTCTCTAATTTTTAAAACTATTTAAAATTATTTATGTTTATTAATATGTATTCATAATAAATACATGATAGCAGAACTTAAAAATGTAAGTAAGGTTTACAAAACCGGCGATCAAACTATTACAGCTTTACAGCCAACCAACGTAAAAATTAACGAGGGTGAGTTGGTACTGATAATCGGGCCATCCGGCTCAGGAAAAACTACACTCTTATCTTTAATTGGATGTGTTATTTACCCAAGTAAAGGTGATTTATATGTTGACGGAAATCATGTAAATGAAATGAGTGAAAAAAATCTGGCGAAACTCCGGAGAGAAAACATTGGTTTTGTATTTCAAAATTTTAACCTGCTGGCACCACTCAATTCCTTTGAAAATGTAGCCATGCCGCTTCAGCTTTTGGGAATTGAAAATAGTGAGGTGAAAATAAGAGCTACCAATGCCTTGAAAATGGTGGATATGTGGGATCGAGCCAAAAGTCTGCCAAAACAACTTTCGGGAGGTCAACAGCAGCGGGTTGCGATAGCCCGTGCTTTGGTTAGTAATCCAAAAATTATTCTTTGCGATGAACCTACTGCTTCACTGGATAAGTCGTCGCTGGATGTGGTGATGAATGAACTCAGAACCCTGGCCCATTCGGGTAAGGCAGTGGCTGTAGTAACGCACGATCCCAGGCTTAAAAAGTTTGCAGATCGAATTTTGGAAGTAGAAAATGGTTTTGTGAAGGATATAAAAAATGAAAATTTTAACGAATAAAATAATTATGTATTTGTTCAAAAATCAATTGCTCTTTTTGTCTCTTTTTGCTTTGGTTTTTACCGCATGTGAAAATAAAAGCAAGAAGGCTGAATTAGAAAAGCAGGATTCTCTGTCAATGGCCAAGCCATGGGCAATTAATGAAGTAATGGGCATAGCCATTATTGAACCTGTAGAAAGAATTACCAATTTGGCTGCAAACAGCAGTGGCATTATTAAAGAAGTTTACGCCCAATCTGGTCAATTGGTGAAATCCGGTGAGATTCTGTTAAAAATTGATTCAGATCTGGATAATGTGGAGGTACAGCAGGCTCAAAGCAAGGTTTTAACTCAAAAACAAGCAATCGAGGCGGCAACAGCAAATATTCAAATTCTTAAATCGCAACTCAACAAAGCAAACAGTGATTTAAGTAGAGATCAAGCCCTCTACGATGGGAAAGCATTAACCTCAAAAGAACTGGAAAATACCAAATACACCGTTATTAATCTTCAGAAACAGATCGATGCACAAGTGGCTTCCTTAGATCAACAGAAGGCAAAGCTCAATGAAATAAATACGGATATAAAATATTACCGAACCTCCCTCGATCAAAAAATAGTGCGTTCACCGTCAGACGGAACCTTGTTATCATTTGATGTAAAAAAAGGAGAATATCTCAGCCCAAATCAAACGATTGCTGAATTTGCCCCTACCGGTCCTTTGATGGCTTTGACCGAAATTGATGAGATTTTTGCAACAAAAGTAAAGGTTGGTCAGAAAGCAAACATAAAAAATCAAGGAAGCGAAGAAGTGATTGCCACAGGAACAGTCATACTTACTTCTCCATATTTAAGGAAAAAATCGCTTTTTTCTGAAAATACCGATAATCTGGAAGACCGACGCGTGCGGGAGGTTAGAGTTGAACTGGACGATGCCAGCAATGTTTTGATAGGCTCCAGAGTGGAATGCTGGATAGATGTAAAAAAATGATTTTAACATGTTAAAAACCGCCTTCAGATTTTTACTTTTTGATAAAGCCAAGACCTTCGGTGCCTTGTTCGGTATTATAATATCCACTTTTTTGGTTGGGCAAAATGTCGGAATTTTTATTTTCCTCAGTAATGCAATGAAAGCCATCGTAGCTAATAATCAAGGATATATCTGGGTGATTGACAATAAAACACAAAATGCTACGCAACTTTCTGCCCTGGATATGAGGATTAACAGAACGATTAAGAGTATGCCGGGTGTTGAAAATTCGTATCCGCTGGTTGTTTCCGCTGGTGCAGCAAAATTTTCAAATGGGAAAACAAGCGGACTGACTTTAATAGGCATACAAGCACCTGAATTTGCCGGGATTTGGAATTTATACACAGCAAAAAAAATGGATTTACTTCCCGATGGGGCTGTTTTCACAGAATTTTTCGATTCAAAAACCCTGGGTGGTCTTAAGCCTGGTGACTATTTCGAAATAAATGGCAAAAAAGTCTATAATGCCGGTCTTACCCGAGGAGTACGTGGTTTCGCAGGAATTTATGGATTTACAACAATTGAAAGAGCCAGGTATTTGACCAATTACTCTGTTAATAATGCCAATGCGTTTTTGGTGAAGTGGAAAAAAGGGTCTGATAAGGCATTAATTATAAATGAAATAAATAAAACAATCCCTGGCATAAAGGCATGGGATGCTGTCGATTTGGCTCAGGCAACTTTGAAAGAAGTTCTTAAAACAAATGGCATTGCTGCTTCATTTGGCAGTTTGATTGGCTTTGCCATCATTTCCGGCTTTGTAATTATTGGTTTGACACTCTATTCTTCTGCCGTAGACCGGATAAAGGATTACGGAACTTTAAAAGCAATTGGAGCTACCAACTCCTACATTACATGGCTCATAATTCTACAGGCAGCTTTAGTTGCTTTGCTTGGTTTTATAATTGGTAGACTAATGGTACAAGGTTTCAAAATGGGAATCGCCAACTCCGGTACTATTTTTCAATTTCCATTTTATGTAGAAGTTGCCTTATTTATTGTAATTCTAATGATTTCAATAGGAGGAAGTCTGTTTGCTGTACGAAAAATAAACGCTCTGGAACCTGCGGCAGTTTTCCGTTAATATAATTGAAAATGAAAGAGAAAATTAATCTGATTTATTCTAATAGATTGCTTAAATCAAATTTGAAAGCAATTGCGTTTTTTGTGTTTGGTGTTTTTACGATTATCCCTATTTCGGCTTTTTCACAGTCATATAGCCTCAATGAAGCAATAGATTTAGGGCTCAAAAACCGATTGGAAATTAAAAATCAAAGCTTGCAAATTGATATTGCCAATGGCTTAAATGATAAAATAAGAGCACAATGGAAACCCAAAATAAGTGCCCAGGCCGATCTGCGTTGGAATACTCAATTACAAACCACCGTTTTGCCTTTTGATATTACAGGTAAAAATGCCGATGGTACATCTACTGTCAAATTTGGTACACCTTTTAATAATTCACTTGGCTTGCAGCTAGACCAGAAAATTTTGATCCAAACAAAAAAATTGATTTGAAAATCAATGAAAATGAAAAATCAAGGCAATTAGTAACATTGGAACAGTTGGCGGCTGAAATAAAAGAACAAATTACCACTGCTTATTACACGGCCATTTTAAATAAAGAAAAAATAAAATTAAGCCAAGATGCTTTAGACAGAGCCAAAGTTTCAGAAGAAGAGGCAGAGGTACAATATAAAAATGGCACTTTATTACAAAATGACTTGGACAGATTTAGGTTAGATTCTAAAAATGCTTTGCTTTCCCACCAAAGAAACATACAGGAATTGGATATATCATTAGCAAACTTGAAATACCTGATGAATATTCAGTCGGATGAGGAATTTCACCTTTCTGACAATTTAATTGACATTGAACTACAAAGTCAAATTAATCTTTCGCCTGATTTTGATAACATCCCGGAGCTTAAAATAGAGCAAACCAATACCGTGCTGTATGAATTAAATCAGAAAAAGGCTTTAGCAGTTAATAAACCTACTATTTCTGCTTACGGAAATTATTCAGTTCTACAGCTAAATAATCAATTTAATCCCTTTTCTACGGGTACCTGGTTTCCGTATAATTATTTGGGAGTAAAATTCTCCATTCCTATATATGATGGGAAACTTGCTCAGACAGATGTACGAGAAAACAAAATACAGCGTCAAATCAGTACTAATCGACAACAAATACTTCTGTCCGAATATGAATATCAGTCTTATTCAGCAATGCAAAAAATGACTCAGGTCAAAATCGATAAAGAACAAGCTGAAGGAAACATAGCCCTGGCACGTCAGATTTATGAAACGGATAAATTCCGTTTTGAAAAAGGAGTAATAACTTATAATGATCTTAAAACTACAGAAAACACGCTTCAGCAGTCAGAACTAAATCTATATACGGCGATTTATAATTACTTACTTGCCGATTTACAATACAGAAAGGCTTCCGCAAAATTCTGATATCATTTGAATTATTGGTTTTTTGAAAATAGTATGCTTGCATACCATTTGTTTATCTTTTAATTTTGAGCATACTTCAAAAACAAATTAAAGCATGCAAGGAATTAATTTCAACCTTACAGAAGAGCAAGCGTCTGTTCGTGATGCTGCCCGTGATTTTGCTCAAAGCGAATTAGCTCATGATGCCATAGATAGAGATATTCATTCTCATTTTCCGGAGAAGCAGGTTAAAATGATGGGTGAGCTTGGTTTTTTAGGTATGATGGTTGCACCGGAATACGGCGGTGGAGGAATGGATACGATTTCATACGTTTTGGCGATGGAAGAAATAGCGAAAGTGGATGCTTCAGCGGCGGTAATTATGTCCGTAAATAACTCGCTCGTATGTTATGGTTTAGAAGCGTATGGCTCTTCGGAGCAAAAAGAACAGTACCTGAAACCTCTGGCAACAGGCCAAAAGTTAGGCTGTTTTTGCCTTTCGGAGCCCGAAGCAGGTTCTGATGCCACTTCGCAAAAAACCATAGCAATCGACAATGGAGACTATTATTTGGTAAATGGCACAAAAAATTGGATTACAAATGGCGGATCTTCAAATATTGCTTTGGTGATTGCTCAAACTCACCCCGAAAAAGCTCACAAAGGAATAAACTGCCTGATCATTGAAAAAGGAACCGAAGGTTTTATAGTAGGGAAAAAAGAAGATAAAATGGGTATACGCTCATCAGATACGCATTCACTGATGTTTTCGGATGTGAAGGTGGCTATGGAAAATCGGATTGGAGAAGATGGTTTTGGGTTCAAATTTGCCATGAGCACTTTGAATGGTGGTCGAATTGGAATAGCGGCTCAAGCCTTGGGTATTGCTTCCGGAGCCTATGAAAGATCAGTGAAATATGCAAAAGAGAGAAAAGCCTTTGGAGTAAGTATTTCTAATCATCAGGCGATTCAATTTAAATTAGCTGATATGCGTATGCGTATTGAGGCTGCCAGATTTTTAATTTATAAAGCTGCCTTGGAAAAGGATGAGGGCAAAAGTTATGTGGAATCGGCTGCAATGGCCAAAGTTTATGCCTCTGAAGTAGCAATGTGGGTCACAACCCAGGCTGTGCAAATTCATGGAGGATACGGTTATGTTCGTGAATTTGAGGTCGAAAGAATGATGCGTGATGCAAAAATCACCGAAATTTACGAAGGGACTTCAGAAATACAGAGATTAATTATAGCCAGAGAGATTTTAAAATAATTGTATTTTTCATAGGTTCATAGAAAATCACTTTTTGAGGCTTTTTTATGTTTGCGATCCCCATTCTAGGATTTTTACCAATTAATAAAGAACTTAAAACTTCCTTAATACTTGCAAAAATTAAACTTTTTCAAGAAAAGAGACTCATTTTATTTATATTCGTATAAATAAATGAACATGTATTCCTATTTTTCAGTTTTGAGATACAAAGAATATTATTAGTTTTGTACAATACCGCTTACAAATGCGGTACTTTTATCAAAAGTGGATAAAAAATTGGTTGTTGATTAATTTTAGAATCATGCTATGGAAGATTACAATAAAATAATTGAATCACTAGGAGTTAAATTTGCAAAAGCCCGACACATAAATATTTTGCAGCCTATTCGTATAAAAAATATATACGATGTAGAAAATCAGATTTTGGTTTTATACGACGGGGATGTTAAGTTGGATGGTATAGATGAAAAGGTGGAGCCGGGAGATTTACTTTTTATTCCTGGTGGAAAGGCCACTACAATCACTTATGGTTCAGGCGAACCTAAATTGATATCCTATGAGGAGTTTATGACCCGTAGAGAGCAGTATTTTGATGCCATGACCGATCCTACCGAAATAGGGAAAGTTAGAAATTCATTTGGCTTGGTAGCTTTTGAAGCAAAAGTCTTCGATTCGGTAAACTTCTTTACTTCACTCGATATTCCTCCATTCTTTATTAAGCACAATACGCGTTTATCTGGTTTGATAAAAGATATACTCATTGAAGACTTTACCGATGAGGCTGGTAGAGGAAGAGTCATAATGAATAAAACGGAGGAAATTGTTATTGAAATTATCCGCTTTATTCTTAGAAATAAAATGTTTGTTGAGCAATTGGCAACAAACAGCACTTATTTCAAAGATCCTCGATTAATTGATATTTTTGCTTACATTAAAGATAATCTGGAAGGTGATTTGTCAAATAAACAATTGGCTAATGTGGCCAATGTTTCTGAAGATTATGTTGGGCAGTATTTCAAAATGTTAACAGGAATTAACCCTCAGGACTATATCGAATACCAACGCATGGAAGCAGCGGTGACCTTATTACGTACTTCTAAAAAGAGCATTAGGGCCATCGGTGCAGAAGTTGGATATAAAGATACTGCTTATTTCTGTCGTCGATTTAAGATGATGTTTGGTATACCGGCTGGAAAAATGAGAAGAAGAGAGTCGCTTCTGATTAATTAAAATTCTACAAAGAAATTTCAGTAATGGAGCCTTCAAGTTAGGGCTCTTTTTTTTGGGTAAACTTTCGGATTTTGCTAATAAAAAAGCCGTAAAATTAATTTTTACGGCTTTTGTACCGGGGACGGGAATCGAACCCGTACGAGCGTTTCGGCTCACAGGATTTTAAGTCCTGCGTGTCTACCAGTTCCACCACCCCGGCGGCTCGGTGCCTTTGTGAAAAAAAAAGCCCCTCAAACGGGAGCTAAATTTTCGAGCAGAAGACGGGTCTCGAACCCGCGACCTTAACCTTGGCAAGGTTACGCTCTACCAACTGAGCTACTTCTGCTTGCAAATGTGGGTGCAAAGATAATTCTTCGCTTTAATTTGTCAATACTTTTTCAATAAAAATTATTCATTTCCTTTCAATCAGATGTACTTTTGCAACTTATAGAAATGGATATGGAAAGAAAACCGGATTTTTCAAAAAGTGCAGATGGCTTATTACCAGTCATTATTCAGGATTATACCAGTAATAAAGTGCTGATGTTGGGGTACATGAATGAGGAGGCGTTTTTTAAAACAAAAAATGAAAAAAAGGTTACTTTTTTCAGTAGAAGTAAGCAAAGACTCTGGACAAAAGGTGAAACTTCACAAAATTTCCTCCATGTCAAAGAAGTTTTGATCGACTGCGACGCGGATACCATACTCATAAAAGCAAATCCGGATGGTCCTACTTGCCACACAGGCGACGACACTTGCTGGCAAGAAAGCAATGACAGTAAAACAGCCTTTATTGATTATTTGAAGAACCTGATAAAGGATAGAAAAAGCAATCCAACGGATAAGTCTTATACAAGTAGCCTTTTTGCGAAAGGAATTAATAAAATAGCCCAAAAAGTGGGCGAAGAGGCGGTCGAAATTGTAATCGAAGCCAAAGATGACAATAAAGATTTATTTCTTGGAGAAGCAGCCGATCTACTTTTTCACTATCTTGTGTTACTCGAAGCAAAAAACTTCGATCTTAATGAAGTAATTGAAGTATTAATAAAAAGACACAAATGATAAATTACATAATACGGCTTATTTTAGTAGGAATTGTGGTATACTTAATACCTAATTACCTGGTCGGAATTGCGGTAAGAGATATTCAAACCGCCATTTTGGTAGCGTTTGTAATGAGTATTCTGAATACTTTTATTAAGCCAGTATTGCAATTACTCTCGCTTCCCATTACTATACTTACGCTAGGCCTATTTTATTTCGTAATTAATGTGGTAATTGTTTATATCTGTCATTCTTTAGTGCCGGGTTTTAGCGTTTCCGGATTTTTAGCTCCACTAATTTTTAGTATTGTTCTTTCGTTGGTAAATGGAATTATTGGCAGCTTTCAAAAATGAAATTATTACCCCTTTTATCCATTTTAATCACATTAATCGCCAGTTCTTGCGGTACCGAGAGAATCAAAATGCCCAATGTAAATCTGGAAGCTTTTAAAGCCGACAGAGGGGGTTGTAAAGAAATTCGTACTGAAGAAATCGATAACTTGAAAACAGAGAAAGATAGCCTTCTGGGAAAAAGTGAAAATGCTATTATCGAATATTTGGGTCGATACGATAAACAAATGCTTGACGAGCGAAACACAAAAATCTTTATATATTACCTCGAAAAAGGAGACCAATGCAATAATCCTGCAATAGTTTCTGACGTAAAAACAATGGCTGTTTGGTTTAATGCCACAAAATTAGTTCGGGAAATTACTTTTCAGCAGGGTCTACCTTAATGTTCTTAAATGGAAGATTTTGAATGTTTAATGGTTTGGATTGAAACCAGAAAATAACCCAGAGAAACCATAAAATGAAAGGGTAACATACCGTAATAAGCCCTTTGAAAATCTACAAAAAGCATTGCGGCAAAAAATGCCCCAATTAAAAGCTCCAGCCAGGTAAATAAACCAACTTTAGAAAATGCATATTTATTAGTTTTCCAAGTTTCACCTTTGCTCATCAAGTTGAATTTTGGTGTACGCACAAAGGGCGTTTTACGGCCAATAAGCCCTTCAATTACAGCAATACTATTGTGTAATGATAAGCCCATCATAAATACTAAGAATTCAAAAAATCGAATGGTAAACAACAAGAACGATTTGCTTTTTTGACGGAAAGCCAGCCAATAAAAACTACCTAAAATCAGCCAATTAATTTGAAAGATGGTTGTTAGATTTACTATCCGGTGATATTTAGAGAAAATAAATGGATTAAAAACTAATGGGACACTGAAAATGGCTAATGCCACAACAGCCAAAAATATGGAACTATTGAGTAAGTGATAAATTCCCTGAATTTTACTGGAAAACTTCATATTCCCAGATTTCAAAACCTTCATCGCATTTTTACGGAAACATTCGGCACCGCCTTTCATCCAGCGGTATTGTTGCGATTTTATGGCAGGCATGCTAACCGGTAATTCGGCTGGAGATACCAAATCTTTTAAATAAATAAATTGCCAGCCTTTTAACTGTGCCCGATAGCTTAAATCCAGGTCTTCGGTAAGGGTGTCTGGAGACCATCCACCGGCATCGTAAATGGTTTTTTTACGCCAGATACCCCCCGTACCATTAAAATTTATAAAATGTTGCCCACTAGACCTGCCGGTTTGCTCGATAAAAAAATGAGCATCTAAACCGAATGCCTGCAATTGAGTGAGTAGGGAATAATCTTCGTTAATATGCCCCCAGCGGGATTGAATTACCCCTACTTTATCATTTAGAAAATAGGGCAAAGTATTTTGGAGAAAATCAGGTTCGGGAATAAAATCGGCATCAAAAATAGCTATGAATTCTCCTTTGCATCGATCCATTCCATATTGCAGTGCACCAGCCTTGAACCCCTCTCTGGATGCTCTTCTTATCAACTGGATGTCGTATCCTTTATTTTGATACTCTCTGATTTTTTTCTCCAGAATTTGAGTTGTTTCATCGGTTGAGTCATCCAAAACTTGTATTTCAAGAAACTCTTTAGGATAATTCAATTTGACAATAGAATCAATTAACCTTTCACATACATACAATTCATTGTAAACAGGTAGTTGAACCGTAACAAAAGGTGATTGGTCAAATGCCTTAGTAGCGAATGATTTTAACCTTTCTTTATATTTAAAATGTTGAATTATAAGGCTTAATTGCATTAAGCAATAAGCAAAAATTATTGTAAGGGGTATTAAGTATAAAATCAGCCAGATCAAGTTCATTATTTGATAAATGCATATTTAAATATCCATGTCAGAATTTTATATCCTGCCATAAAAGTTCCCTGTATTGTTCCGGAAACTTTTGAAAAACCTATTCTCTGACGGTAAGATACCGGTATTTCTTTTATTCTCAATTTTTTTCGGATTGCCTTTAATTGCATTTCTACAGTCCAACCATAGGTTTTGTCCTGCATTTGAAGTGCCATGAGTGAAGAATATCTTATTGCCCTGAAAGGACCCAGATCTGTATATTTTTGTCCAAAAATGTGTTTAATAAGTGTTGTCGCCAACCAATTTCCAAAAAGTTGCTGAGGCGTCATTGATCCTTGTTCTCTTTGGCCTAATGCCCTGCTTCCAATCACAAAATCACATTGATTATCTTTAATTGGTTTTACTAATGACCCCATTTCCTTAGGAAAATCAGAATAATCGGCATCCAGAAATACTACTATTTTCGGATTTTTAGTTTTCAGGTATTCCATCCCTTTCAAACAAGCATATCCATAGCCTTGTCGATTTTCTTCGAGTACGGTTGCACCTGCTTTTTGAGCTACCTGCGAAGTTTGATCACTTGAATTGTTATTAACAACAATAATTTCTGTGACAAAATCAGGTATTTCCCCAATAACTTTATCAACAGAAAGAGCTTCATTAAAAGCAGGAATTATTACGTAAACAGAATCTTTCAAAAAAGATATTTTTGCAGCAAGATAGCCTGATTTAAGCTAAATACGTAAAAATGTTTTAAGGAGTTTTAGGCGTATATTCTTTACAATAGTTATCGTAAAGTTCTGTGGCTTTTACCTGGTTCAAAAGCTTCAGCTGGAAATAATCTCCGCAGGCATCATCTATTTTTTTTACCATAACATAAGAGGCTGCCCTTTTATATAAGGCGTCTACCTGAAATGGATCTTTTTCTATTGCTTTTGTAAAATAATAAATTGCCGATTTATAGTTTCTTTCATCAAAATAATAGTCGCCGTAATTGGCAAATTCGGAAGCCTGAGATTTGTCCAATAGCTGCTGATCTTTGGTCGTTGTTTCTTCGGTCCAGCCTAAATTGTAATTGAATTCTACTTCGCAATTTACTTTTTCTCCACCATAATTAGCAGGTTTCCATTTTCCTTTTGTCTTAAGAACCGCCTTTATAAGTTTGTCATCGTATTTTTGATTAGAACTGGCAATTACTCTTAAACCCTCTATTTCTCCTGTCTTGGTAATTATAAATCGGACAACAAAGCCCCCTTTTTTATATTCAGGGTAGGCAAAATTTGTATAGATATAATCCATAGCAGATTGTTGGCTGTTTATAAATTTAGGATTCACAATATCACCAAATCTTTTGTAGACCTTTTCTCCATTTTTTGCCAGATAATATTCTGGAGAAACGGTAAGATCGTAAGTTGGCTTGAAAATCATTTTAATTTTTATCGGAACTATATCGGCTTGCATTTTAACCTGAGTTAATTCCATTATTGGCTTTTCTAAACTCGTAATTTGTAAATGTGTACCCATAAATTCAATTACTCCATTCACAATTTTGTACCGATGTATACTATTTACACCATTAAAGCCGATCAGTAAACTGTCGGCATTAATAAAATTTAGAATATAGGAAGATTGTGTAGTGGAAGGATCATAAATAGTACTTCCATCCGCCAGCGTAATTTTATCTTTTATCCATTCTCCTTTTATATCTTCAGGTTTTATTTCCTTAAAATAGTTTTCCTGGGAGTAAGAAAATGAGGTTTTTAAGGTTAAACTAAGGATGAAAGCACCAACTAATAATTTGTTCATTTATCGATTTAAGTATTTTTGAGTGAAACCTACCCAATCCGCTTCTCTTTTCGGTACTTTAACGTCTGGAGTGATACCCTTATTATCTATCGGATTATCCGGAAGTCTGGAACTTTTGGCAATGCCAAATGCCAGACGCCATCCGAAATGTGGTAAACCCCAATCACGTACTTCAATATAATCTGCCAAACCTTTTGTTTTTTGACCGATTACTATTGTTTTAGAGCTTTGTTTAGCTTCTAGAACTACGCTTTCTGCTGTACTTGCCGTGTATTCATTTACTAAAATAGCAACTTTTTTCGGATTTTGCATGTCAGAAATATATTGGAATACTTTATCGGGCCCTTGAATATCTGATCCAATATTGTTTTTCATTTCTGAAATTACCTTTGTAAGTTTAGGTTCCAATAATCTCCTGTATTTTGGGAATTCTCTTACCGATTCTAATTCATGATTAAGTAAGACAACATTCTCTTCAGTTGACCTGAAAATTCCACCTTTGCGAACAATCGGTTGTTTATCAGAGATGTATGGATAAAGAGGAGCAAGAGCATTTTCATCACCACCCGGATTATTTCTTAAATCGATTATCAGGTTTTCAGAAGAAACCAACAGATTGCGATTTTTTGAAACCATTTCCTGAACCACATCAGCGGCATCCAATTGAGTAAATGGGGGCAGAGTCATTAAAACAGTATTATTACTGATCTTTTCAACGCGATATTTTGGGATTCTTGAAATCAGGTCTTCGTTTGTGACCTTTTCCATATTTTGTGGATAGACCTTTTGAAATTTATATACCTGATCTATCACCAAAAAATCTTTTACTTGTCGGGAAAATGTTTCAAGTTTTGTAAAATCGGCATACAAATAGTCGGTATCAAATTTTCCAGGTGAGGTTTCTTTAAGTTCAAATTTTTCTCTGCCCAGTTTCCAGAGCTCATCTTTGCCTTCCAATAAATAGGCGGTAAATTTCTTTTTCCTTTTATTTGTTTTTACGATACCCACTTTATAGGCTCCATCTTCACTTACCCATACCCCTTCAATGTCGTTTTTAAAAGGATTGGAATCCAAAGATTTCTTAAATGCCTGCTCTCCTGACCATTTCTCAACGGCTACCTTATTGGCTCTTTTCACCAAGTCTGCTTTCGGCTCTGGCTTTACATATGGGTTTTCAATATTAATAAACAGATGGCCATCTTCGAAAAAGCTTAGCCACTTGTTCATCAAGAAATAACACTGATCAGCCTCCGTAATTTCTGCGGCCGCTGTTCTCGTACTGGCTGTTAATTCGTCAAATTTGACCTGATTTTTAGGAGTGATCTTATCACTCCAACCGGCATAATTTCTTTCAATTTTTCGGTAGGATTCTTCAAAATTTCTTAAGCAAGGGCTTATTTGTTGAGCCTGTGACATTAAGCTTTGAAGTAGAAGTACAAGAATAATTTGATTTCTCATTAGTTACACGTTTAAGTTCTTTGTCTAATGATAATCTAATATCGTGCCAAAAATTATTGAACGGTAACGAATGGGTTTAGCTCTAATAATAAATTATGTCAAAAAATCATTCTCCCGGCAATTCCAGGTACTGAATGGGAGAAATGGCATTACCTGCAATGCCTTTAATACTGCCGTACATATCGATTGTATTACCTATGACTTTTTCAATTTGCACCTCTCGTTCTTTCCATATACGTTGCATGGCTCTTTTTTCTTTGTCCAGCTCTTCTTTCAAGCTTGTAAAACCTTCCACAATGGCTTCAATTTGCTGGCGAAACTGATTACTGGTAAGAAAACTATATAAAAGACTCATTTTATCTGTACGATTTTCTTGTACAGATCTTACCTGACGTGTTTTGATTAAAATTTCACGTAATACATATACGAGGCTTTTCATTTCGTGAAAACCGCAAATCCATACTCCATCTTTTTCTCCAAACCGTTCCATATCTTTGGGCATTGTTTGTGTTACCAAAACAGCAATTTCTGCACCAACCTGGCGTTGATCATCTTTTAATTTTTCTATCCAATCGCCGCCAAAATTCTGTGTTCTTTTACTTTCAAAAATTATTTTCCCACACTCCTGACCGTATTCATTAATGACAGTTTGAATGGCATCGGCCCCTCTTATTCCTTTTTTTATTTCCTCTATTTTATCGTAAATAAAGGTTTGCCCTAAAATAGATTCGATCTCCAGCTCTTGTATTTCACCCTGTAGTTGCATAGATCCCTGCTCAGCTTTACGCTTCATTTCATTGATCATATTCACCTGGTTTTCGAGTTTTTTCTCGTATTCTTTCTTTACGAGTTCAAATTCCTGATCCTTTCTTTTCGCGGCAGCCTCTTCTATAGCTTGGGCTTTTTCCAAAAGCTCCTTTTCTAGTTTTATTTTTAATTGTTCCTGATTAAATTTTAACTCATTTTCTCTTTTCAAAAGCTCTAATTCCTTTTTTTGGGCTTCCAAAATCATTTGTTGTTTGAGCTTATTATCTTCTTCTAAAGCTTTTAGCACAACCGCATTTTTTTCATCCGACCTTTTTTGAGCCTCGGTTTGTGCTATGGCCCACATTTTCTTTTTTTCTTCCTGTTCAAATTTTAGTTTTTCTTCCTGAAGCTGTTTTTTGTATGCCTCCATTTGTTCGGCAACCCGCTTTTCCTGATCGGCCATGCTTTTCTTGAGCTCAATTTCCATGTGTTTTTGAAGAGCTTCGCCGGCATCGAATTGAAAACCGCAATTGGGACAAGTTGTGAGGTTATTTTTCACGTATTAAAATTTTTCTTAGATGAAATAAAAGTGCCAAAGCTATTAAGGTAAATGCAAAATAATGCAATTTTGAAGGTTCTGAACCTGGAAATGAGCCTGAAATACGCGACAGTAGTGTTACAATAAAAATCAGGCTCAGGTAAAAGAAATAAATTGAATCCATCCACTTAGGCGGTTTACCACTTTTCAACCAATAAGGATAAACTAAGATCAATAAATAGCCAAGAAATCCACCTGCAAGCTTAAATGGAATAAGGTCTACCTGATTTATGTATACATTGGCTGCCAGAAATCCAAAATGGATAAAATGAAGAATGGCAAAAATGCCGGTTAATCCAACAAAAATTTCTTTAAATTCAGTACGTCGGATATTCCAATTTATGGTACTTAAAATGAATAAACCGGTAAAAAAGAAAAGAGATAGTCTCCCGCTGTATCGGGCACTTAAGCGAAAAGTTTCCTTAATTTCTCCGGTAATAATCCAAGAGAAAAGTAAAATAAGTACTTCGGCCAAAATACCAAACAGCAAGAGTCTGTTCAATTCTTTTTTTTTATTCATAGCACAAGGCAGTTTGCTTTTGTGCTCCCAATCCATCTATTCCCAATTCCACCACATCACCCGCTTTTAAAAACAGGGGTGGTTTCATTCCCAAACCCACGCCGGCAGGTGTACCGGTAGAAATCACATCACCGGGAAGCAAAGTCATAAATTGACTCAAATAAGATATAACTTCATCGATGTAGAAAATCATATCATCCGTGTTGGAATCCTGAATTACTTTTCCATTCAGACTAAGCCAAAGCCTTAAGCCATGCGGATTTGGGATTTCATCTTTTGTGGCCATATACGGTCCAAGAGGAGCAAAAGTATCGTTTGATTTTCCTTTCACCCATTGCCCGCCACGCTCCAGTTGGAATTCACGCTCGCTATAGTCATTGTGCAGGCAATAGCCTGCCACGTAATCGTATGCCTCTTCTTTGGTTACATAAGAAGCCTTTTTGCCAATTACTACTGCCAATTCCACTTCCCAATCCGTTTTTTTCGAATTTCTAGGAATTATTACGTTATCATTAGGGCCACAGATAGCGGACGTGGCTTTAAAGAAAACCACAGGTTCTATCGGAGCTGCCATGCCCGACTCTTCTGCATGTTTGGCATAATTGAGGCCTATACAAATAATTTTAGATGGCCGTGCCACACAGGAAGCCAATCTTTCATCATCTGATACTTCCGGGCAGGCATTTTGATTGTTTCCGAGCCAATTTGTTAAATCAGCTATGCCGTTATTTGCGAAAAACTGCTCATTAAAGTCCTGACCAAATGCCGAAACGTCTATTTTTTTCCCTTCTGTCGTGATTACGCCTGGTTTTTCACTGCCCTCGTTTCCAAATCTGAATAATTTCATTTCTTATATTAATTATGAATGGTTGAATATTTATGGTGTATTAAGTTTTACAAACCCGCCGTCTATCGCGTAGTCGGAGCCGGTAATGAATGCTGCCTCTTCCGAAGCCAGAAAAACAGCTAATGCGGCAACTTCGGATGATTTTGCCATTCTACCAATCGGCTGACTTTTAGAAAGGGCTTCAAACATTTCTTCCTGATTGTCCGGATACTTGGTTTTAAGGTAGCCGTCAACAAACGGGGTATGTACCCGAGCAGGCGAGATGCTATTGCAGCGAATATTATCCTTAATAAAATCCTTGGCTACCTGCATGGTCATGGTTAAAATGGCACCTTTAGAGGTAGAATAAGCAAATCTTTCCGGTATACCCACGGAAGCAGCAACGGAAGCCATGTTAATTATAATTCCACCTCCATTTGCTTTGAAATGCGGAATAATGCAATGTATGCAGTTATAAACTCCTTTAATGTTTACATTATAAATTCGATCAAAATCTTCTTCCGTGGTGGTTTCGGCTGTACCAATATGTGCTACGCCGGCATTATTTACCAAAATATTTATGGGCTTAACCGCATTTATTTTATCCAGGTGTTTTTTTACATCCGCTTGTTTTGCCACATCCACTCTATGAATGTATGCCTGTCCACCAGCAGCAATAATCAGATCGGCCTCTCGTTCTGCCTGATCCATATTTAACTCGAAAATATGAACAATGGCTCCTTGTTTAGCAAAAGATCGTGAAATCTCGAGTCCGATACCGCTTGCACCACCCGTAACAACGGCAACTTTTTTGTCTAATCTGAACATGAATAGTAGGGTAAATTGTAAGACTCAAATTTAAGTGTGATCATTGGCTAAAAAAAATTTAATGCTACTCAATTGTAGGTGAACAACTTGATAAACTGACTTATTTAATTTTCGAATAAAGTTTGATCAATTGGTATCATCTAACTAAATTTGCACTCCCAAATAAATGGAGGTTGTAGCTCAGTTGGTTAGAGCACTGGTTTGTGGTGCCGGGGGTCGTGGGTTCGAGCCCCATCAGCCTCCCCCATTTTTAAAGACGATTCGAGAGAGTCGTCTTTTTTTTGTACCCCTCCCCAACCCCCCTCCATTGGGGAGGGACTTATAATTTAGTTGAAATATATAATTTTAGTTGCAGGGGTCGTGGTTTTGAGTCGGATCGCCGCATCGCAAATCAGCCTCTCCCATTTTTAAAGTCGATTCGCGAGAGTCGTCTTTTTTTTAACCTTTTCTATCAAAGAAGTATTAAAACTTAAACTATCCATCTAAATCGATCCTGATTCGAGAGAGAGTCATCCCTCCACATCCCTACTCCCGTTGAAGGAGGGACTAATTATGTCGAAGAATTATTTATTTTTTGTAGTGCAATGGGTTGTGGGTTTGTGTCGGATTGCGAATCGTCCATCAGCCGCCTCATTTATAGAGTCGATACGCAATAGTCATCTTTTTTTAGCTCTTTTTTATCAAATAATTAATTTTAGTTTGCGGCAACATTTATCGTATTATTATGGCGTCCGGATTGTTTTTAGAAACAATGGGGCTCGAATATACTTGTAACCAAATCCTTAAGGAGTCTAGTCCATTTTAATTTATTCCCATTTAAAGCTTTCAATCGAAATAAAATTGGCTCAAACCAATAATCCCCGTTAAAATCCATTTATCAAATTGAAAATCAGATATTCAAACACTCTGCCTAGCTTTTGTCTCTGATTAATACATATTATGCCAGATAGAAGAAATTTTATAAAAAATGTAGGCTTGGGAATTGGTGCTTTGGGTTTGAGTAATGTTTTTGCAAATAGTCCAGAATTAGATATTCCAAAAGATAAAAAATTAAAAGTAGCACTTGTGGGACTGGGTAGATATGCCTCTTACCTGGCAGAAGGAATTGCTGTTTCGAAATATTGCGAGGTAACCGCAATCGTAACCGGTACGCCTGCCAAAGAAGATATTTGGAGAAAGGAATATGCAATTCCGGCAGGCAATATCTATAATTATCAGAACTTCGATGAGATTGCAAAAAATATAGAGGTAGACGTAATCTATATTGTTCTTCCAAATGCCATGCACAAAGAATACGCCATAAGAGCAGCACGGGCAGGAAAACACGTTATAGTAGAAAAACCCATGGCCACCACAGCCGCTGATGCTATGGAAATAATTGATGCTTGTAAGAAAGCGAATGTTCAGTTGGCTGTGGGCTATCGTTTGCATTTCGAGCCCTACAATATGGAGATGAAAAGATTGGGACAGGAAAAAATTCTTGGCCAGGTACGGCATGTTCAGGCTTCTTTGGGCTATAGAACAATTCCAGACCTTAACGATTGGCATCTTAAAAAGTCACTCTCGGGTGGCGGGGCTTTACAGAATTTAGGAGTTTATTGCATTCAGGCAGCCAGATATATCACAGGGGAAGAACCAGTTTCTGTCACGGCACAATTTGGCCCCAACGAGCATTTAGCAGAATATAAAGAAGTGGAAGAATCTATTCACTGGCAAATGGAATTTCCATCAGGAGCGGTAGCAACCTGCAGCAGTAGTTATAATTATGGAATTGACCGACTTTATGCAGCGGCCGATGATGGTTTCTTTGAATTGTCACCTGCCATAAGTTACGGACCATTTCGTGGAAGAAGCAGCAATGGCGAAATGGATTTTCCCCAAATCAATCAGCAACAAACACAAATGGATGAATTAGCCAAATTCCTATTAAATAATAAGCCATATCCGGAGCATATCAGCGGTATAGAGGGGTACAAGGATATGAAGGTTATAGATGCTGTTTACAAAGCAGCTGAAAGTGGAAAACGGGAAAGTGTTTAATTGATTACCGCGTTAAAAATTTGCATTCTGAGAAGTCAGCAAAAAACGCAGAAATAAAGTTAAGGGTTCAAATCATTATATCAGGGCTTACGAAAAATTCCCATAGGATCGGCCTTAATTGCCAGAAGTGCATCCAGCACGTCGGTGCTTACTCCATTAGGATCTATTTCATAACCGCGGTGAAAGGCCATCCAGGCTTCATTAATTTTATTATCGGCTATATTGGCTAAAGAGAGTTGCATGTAAGAATTGGTAAATTCGGGGGCGATAAGTATGGCTTTATCTAATAGTTCGTAAGCAGTACTTAAGTCTACAGGTTTTTTGCCATCAATAAAGCTTTTAATATGTACCGCTGCCAGATCAACCATCAAGGTAACATTCTGAAAATTATCTTTTTCCAATCCTTCCTGCATTAATTCTTCGGCTAATTGAAAATTCTCATTTTGATAGGCAATTACTCCTAGCCCCCAATATGTATCAACATTTTGATTATTTAATAACCAGGCAAGATTGAATCGATTTGTAGCCAGGTCCTTACTTCCTTCCGAAAGATAATCCCAACCCATTTTTCCAAAGAAGTCGGAGGCCTCATTTCTACTTTTGAAATTACGATCACAGTCTTTAAAAAACTCTAAATCAGAGCGTTGTTGTTCTATCGTTCTTTCATATCCACCAAACAATGGCAAAGAGTAAATATCAATATTTTCAGTTATTGGTGATTTGGTCACAACTACCACCTCATGGTCGCCAGCTAAAATATCAGTATCAAAACCTTTTAGTTTTTTAATATTATTATTATTAGAGGTCTTTTCTGGAGCAGGTACAGAGATAGTGGTTGAACTATGCAATGCCGACCCTTTTTGTAACACAGACGATTTCAGTATCGGCTGTTGTGCAAAAATCTGGCTTACAAAAATTGTTAGCAAACTAAATAATCCCCCTTTCAACATAGTGATTTTGTTGGAAAACATCAGTTATTATAACGTTTCAAGTAAATATAAATTGGTTAGAATTTAATTATTTACTTCTAAACATCGTGCCAGATCTAACGTCGTTTCTTACTTTTTATTTTTTTAGGGGCGGGTTTAAATAGGTTTTTAGCTTTTTTTTCATGAAAGGCTCCTTGAAATTCTGGATTTTCTTTCTTTCGTTGCTCATCAATTTCTCTAAGCATCAGTTGACTTTCTTCAAACGGTGTATCTATTATTTCAACACCTTCCGGTAAATCAATTTGTGGAATCTTCGTTTTGATAATTCCTTCAATTCGTGCTATGTGATAAACTTCAGCCGGGGTCATAAATGTAATTGCCTCTCCGGTTCTTAAGGCCCGGCCTGTTCGCCCTATTCGGTGTACATAATCCTCATAAATAATTGGTACGTCAAAATTAACTACATGACTTACGGAAAGTATATCTAAACCTCTTGCGGCAACGTCTGTGGCTACCAAAATCCGGATATTTCCCTCACTAAATGAATTAATGGCATTTATCCTTGTGTTCTGACCTTTGTTTGCATGTATTACTCGAATGTTTTCTTTACCAACAACTTTTCTTTCCAGGTATTTATATACATTATCAGCAACAGTTTTAGTGCGGGTAAATACAATCACCCGCGACATTTCTTCCTGGGTTTTTATCAAAAAACCGAGGAGATTTATTTTTGACTGAAAATTCGGGACAGCATAAAGTTTTTGCTCTACCGTTTCAGCTGTCATATTTTCTGGACTAACTTCTATTCTAAGAGGGGCTTCTAAAAATTCGGATGAAAGCCTCTCTACTTTCTCCGGGAATGTGGCCGAAAACAATAAATTCTTTCTTTTTCGTGGTATAACTTCCAATATTTTACGGATTTGGGGCATAAAACCCATATCCATCATTTTATCGGCTTCATCCAACACCATATATTGGATTTGACGAGTCATAATTTCACCTCTTAAATACAAATCTAAAAACCGACCTGGTGTAGCCACCAAAATATCCAGTCCCTTCTGGATCTTTTCTATTTGTGTTTTAGGACCCAGCCCCCCGTAAATTGAGATGTGCCTCAGGTCCGTATATTTACCTAAATCGGTAATTGCGGTGTCAATCTGCATAGCTAGCTCACGGGTAGGAGCCAGTATGAGACATCGGATTGAATTACCCTGAGCATACTTAATTTTCATAAGTAAAGGAAGCAGGTAAGCCGCTGTTTTGCCGGTACCGGTTTGTGCAATACCTAAAACATCGTGCCCTTGCAAAATTAATGGAATGGCCTTTTCTTGTATAGGGGTGGGTTCAGTATAACCAATATCAACTATCGCGTTTATAAGCTGCTTATTGAGATCAAATATTTCAAATGATTTGGACATTTATTTTAGTTTTTCAAATACATATTCAAATTCATTTTGAAAGGCATTTGGATGTTGCGACCAAAATAGAATGGTCTTTATTTTTGTAAGCTTTTTTCTGGAATAAAATTTCAAAAAATCCTCTTCATCATTAATTTTTCCAGAGATGAAAATTCCTCCTTTTAGAATTGGTGGTGGTATACGGAAGGCTGCAGATGTTCCATCTTCGTACTCAACAGTACATTTGAGATAAGCAGGCTGAAACAGCAATCGTGCTATTTTACCCATAAAACTATAGTGAATATCCGCTTTAAGATATAAGATGGAATCTTCGGGAATGGAAATTTTTTCGTCTAGTTGTGTTTTTTTATTAAGAATGTTTTCAAAGAACAAAGGCTGTATTAAACTACGTTTTTCAAAAAGAAACAAATTCTCTTCAGGCATTCTTAATGTGTCTATCAACTCGTAATTTTTGTATAATGAAATATAGGCGTTTTTGTCAACCCAGAAAGCGTTTTGATACCTGAATTCATGGATGTTGGCCAGTACCAGATCGGGAGCCTTGGGCGATGTATATCTTTCTCCATTTTTATTTGCCAACCAATCACTGTTTGCCTGATAAGTTTGGATTACCGGACGTGGTTTATAGTAAAGCTGATTGAAATACAGATATGAAATTTCTTGTGGTAATATGTCAATACTTCTATTGCCTATTTTTTCATTAATTTCAGTTGGAAAAAGCCTGATCTTATTAATCTCTTTTTGATTAAAATTTTCTGAATAATCATAATTTAAGAGCTTTTTGAAATATCTGGTGGGGTTCCTATACTGAATTAGTTTAATTAAATTTTTATACCCACCATTTTTGAGTTCTGTATTTATTTCATTTGGAAAGTAAAACCTTACAAAACTATCCGGATCGTATGAAGTAAATGACAAACGTATAATTTGTGTAGCGATTAATTGAATCAAAAGTACGTAAGTAACCAGCCTTGTATCTGTTTGAGCCCGGTTTTCAAATAAATAAATCAAAACAGCAAGCATGGGCATAAATAGGAAAAATCCAAAAACATTATAATGCCCAGTGGCCGTGTGCGATTGCTTAAAGCATAAAAACCAGGCCATGGCTATTAGCAGATAAAGAAAAAAGTTCTCGGGAAAATAACTGAGGTTTTTGAAAATATGACTCAGCACAACCAAAACGATTAAGAATTCAAAACCCAGTAAAACAAAAAGCTCTTTTTTGCTAAGAATTTGATCGGCCATTGCGTCCTGATAGGCATCAATAATTTTTAAGCTCGCTTGTAAGTATTCGGGAATGGCTACATGTAGTTGAGTGGCTAAAATTGTGGTAATAGCCAAAAGTAAGATAAGGGTAATCAAAACTGTACGCCAGGTAAGTATTTTAAAGAAACCAAAATAGATGACAGTTGCACTTAATAATCCATAGGCTATAAGGCTAAGATTTACCTTTATAAAAAATATAAGTACTGCAATCGTTATAACAATTAATAAGGGAATAGTCTGTCGGCTGGACCTAATATAGAGTAACCAAAAAATTAAAAGATAAAACAAGGTAAAAGAGGCGTCGGCAAAAAAGCCCCAGGGAAGAGTAATAACAATTGATAGTATTGCCGCTAAAATCCAACTTTTTCCTAATTTATGAAAGCATAGCTTAATAATAAAAAGATAATTCAAAAGAATGAAACTATGAAAAAAAAACAGAAACCATGGAGAAACAGTGCTTGGCAAAACAAGTGTATTCAGATATCCCAAGGGGCCGTAATTAAATATAAAATCCTTTCCGAACACAAAATTTCCATCTACAGCCATTGCCAATGACTCATGCCAGGAGGGGTCAATTCCTAGTCCGGGAATAACTGCAGGTAAATTATTACTAAAATACAGTAAGCAGAAAACAATGTAAAAGAGGGTTTTCAGTACGTTCTGTTTCACGTGTGAAAAATAATGTTTAAATAATAAACCCTGATTAAACCGGAGTCATCAGGGTTTTAATTTACAAAGAATATTCTAATGATTACAAATGTATCACTTCATCGTATGCAGCAGCGGCGGCTTCCATAATAGCCTCAGACATCGTTGGGTGGGGGTGAACCGACTTCACAATTTCCATCCCAGTGGTTTCCAGTTTACGTGCTACCACAATCTCAGCAATCATTTCGGTAACATTGGATCCTATCATATGACAGCCCAATAATTCCCCGTATTTAGCATCAAAAATGATTTTTACAAATCCTTCAGGTACTCCACCAGCTTTTGCTTTTCCGGAAGCAGAAAAAGGAAACTTACCAACTTTTATTTCGTATCCGGCTTCTTTTGCCTTGGCTTCTGTATACCCAACTGAAGCGATTTCAGGAGTACAATAGGTACATCCTGGAATGTTATTGTAATCCAAGGGTTGCGGATGATGTCCGGCCAGCTTTTCCACACAAATAATACCTTCGGCAGAAGCCACATGAGCCAGAGCCTGTCCGGGAGTTACATCGCCAATGGCAAAATAGCCCGGCATATTGGTTTCATAGAAATCGTTAACCAGTATTTTGCCACGATCTGTTGCAATACCTACATCTTCCAAACCGATATTTTCAATATTGGCAGCAATTCCCGCTGCGGATAATACCAATTCGGTTTCAATTACAATCTCGCCATCCTTTGTTTTTACGGTTGACTTGCAGTTTTTACCACTGATATCTACCTTTTCCACAGAAGCATTGGTGTATATTTCAATACCCTGCTTCTTGTAATTTTTGGCCAATTCTTTCGAAACTTCTTCATCTTCTACAGGAACGATCCTTGGCATAAATTCTACTATCGTAACCTTGGTGCCCATACTGGCATATACATAGGCAAACTCTACACCTATTGCTCCGGATCCGATTACGAGGAGGCTCTCCGGCTGTTTTTCCAGGCTCATTGCCTTGCGGTATTCAATTACTTTTTTTCCATCTATGGGCACATTAGGAAGTTCGCGTGCTCTTGCTCCGGTGGCTATTATGATATATTTTCCTTCAACAATAGATTTTGTACCATCAGTTGCAGTTACTTCAACCTTTTTACCTGTTTGAATTTTTCCGTAACCGTTTATAACATCTATTTTATTTTTCTTCATCAAAAACTGCACGCCTTTGCTCATTCCATCGGCTACGCCTCTTGATCTTTGAATCACTGCATTGAAATCTGCCTCTGCACTACTCACTTTTATGCCGTAGTCAGAAGCATGTTGTATATAATTAAATACTTGTGCCGATTTTAAAAGTGCTTTGGTAGGTATACAGCCCCAATTCAGGCAAATTCCACCCAGATTTTCTTTTTCAATTACAGCTACTTTCATACCAAGCTGTGAAGCTCTGATTGCTGTAACATAACCCCCCGGGCCAGAACCCAGAATTACCACATCGTACTGTGCCATAAAGTATTTGTTTTGCTTTAATTTGCCGCAAAATTAATGAATTTTCGTCATAAAAGGATAGGCATTTGGATTAAGCTTTTCATTAAATATGTATTCCTGTTCCGGCATTTCATCCTAATCATGGTTATCTCCTATAATTTGTGATTAATATCCGACTTGATAATATTTAGGTGTTTCTTTGATATTTAATTTTTAATAATTAGTATTATCTATTCAACCTTAAAATAACTTAAATGAGGCATGTAATTCTTTTATTGTCAGCTGCTTTATTATTCAATGCCTGCAATCAAAAAAAAGAGACCGATTATTCAAAATGGACGAATTTCGGTGGTACGAAAGATGCAGCCCGGTATTCTTCTCTTACTCAGATAAATGCAAATAATGTAGATCAACTAAAAGTGGCCTGGGAATATCATTGCGGTGATTCAAGTTCCCGCTCTCAAATTCAATGTCAGCCAATAGTAGTCGACGGACTTTTGTATGGCACCACGCCTAAGCTTCATTTGTTTGCACTCGATGCCGCTTCAGGAAAGGAAATTTGGAGGTTTGATCCTTTTCAAGTTTTAGGTGGAGAAAACTCCTGGGCGGGTACCAATCGCGGAGTGACTTATTTTGAAGATAAGGCTTACAAACGGATACTATTTTGTGCGGGTAATTTCCTGATTTCGGTCGATGCGAAAACCGGCCTGCCGGATACTACATTTGGTGATAATGGCAAAGTGGATTTGCAGAAAGGTTTAACTGATAATCCAGACGAACAATTCTTAATTACTTCAAATACACCTGGAATTATATACAAAGACAAAATTATTCTTGGGATGAGACTTTCTGAAGGTTTAGACGCCGCTCCGGGACATATACGTGCCTACAACGTAAAAACCGGCAAGATGGATTGGATTTTTCATACCATTCCAAAGAAAGGCGAGGCTGGTTACGAAACATGGGATCCAAAATACATTGATAAAATAGGTGGAGCCAATAATTGGTCGGGCCTTTCGCTTGATGAAGAAAGTGGCATTGTTTACGTACCTACCGGATCTGCTACTTATGATTTTTATGGAGGATTCAGGCAAGGAGATAATTTGTATGCAAATACTTTGTTGGCATTGGATGCTGCAACGGGTAAGCGAATCTGGCATTTTCAAACTACCCATCACGATGTTTGGGATCGGGATTTACCTACTAATCCTAATTTGGTGAAGGTAAAAAAAGACGGAAAGACTATTGATGCGGTAGCTCAAATAAGTAAGCAGGGCTTTGTTTATCTGTTTAACAGACTTACAGGCGAACCCATTTATCCGATCGAAGAAAAACCTATTCCCCAGTCGAATATGCCGGGTGAAAAAACAGCTATGACTCAGCCAATTCCTGGTTTGCCGGAAGCATATATGCGGCAACATTTAGAAGAAAAGGATTTTTTAAATCTTACTCCTGATCTTAAAAAAGAAGTAGATGCGGTTGTTAAAAATTACAATTATGGCAATATGTGGCTTTCACCTTCCCTGGAAAAAGGAATAATTCTTTTTCCCGGTTTTGACGGTGGTGGAGAGTGGGGGGGGGCCTCTTACGATCCGGAAAGTAACTGGTTATATGTTAATGCCAATGAAATGCCTTGGCTTATTGATATGGTGAAAAATGAAACCGCAGAGAAAAAAGGACCTATGACGGGAGCTCAGCTTTATACAAATAATTGTGCAAATTGTCATGGATCAGATCGCAAAGGAAATCCACCAGCCTTCCCAAACCTTACTGAGGTGGGTAAAAAATACAGTGAAAAGCAAATTGCTTCCCTATTAAAGACCGGAAAAGGAGGGATGCCTTCTTTCAGACATTTATCGGAAACAGAAAGGGCATCAATTGTTTCCTTTTTAAACGGGAAAGTTGAAAATGGTATTAAGGAGGAAATGGAAGGTGGCAAGGAAAAGTTAATCACACCCTATGTAATGAAGGGTTACAAAAGATTTTTAACCAAAGACGGATATCCCGGAATTAATCCTCCGTGGGGAACGCTGAATGCCATTGATTTAAATACCGGTAAAATAGTGTGGAAGTCGGTTCTGGGGGAATTTCCTGAACTTACCGCAATGGGTATTCCACTTACCGGGCGTGAAAATTATGGTGGACCAGTTACTACAGCGGGGGGATTGATTTTTATTGGGGCTACCGAGGATGAAATGTTCCGTGTTTTTGATAAAAGAACAGGAAAAGTGCTTTGGCAAACCAAACTGCCGGCTTCTGGACATGCCACACCAGCCGTATATGAAGCTAATGGTAAACAGTATGTGGTAATTGCTTGTGGGGGTGGAAAAGGTAGCAAATCAGGTGATTCCTATGTGGCGTTTGCTTTGCCTTGACTTTATTCTAGCGGGTGTGGATCATAAATAAAAAAGGAGCTCGTAAGAGCTCCTTTTTTATTATCACCAGGTGAAATTACGCGATTTGTACGCGTACAAATGAAGCAACTTTCAAACCTTTTTGTGTTTTTTCCAAAAGATCGGAAATAGTGATTGATGGATCTTTTACGAATTGTTGGTTAAGTAAGGTATTCTCTTTGTAGAATTTACCCAATTTACCCATAGCAATTTTCTCCAACATAGCTTCAGGCTTTCCTTCCTGACGAGCCTGCTCTTTTCCAATTTCGATTTCTTTTTCAACCACAGTAGGGTCAACATCGTCTTTATCCAAACCAACCGGCTTCATCGCTACTATTTGCATTGCGATATCGCGACCTACTTCGTTTACGTTAGTACCGTCTACATTTACAAATGATACCACTGCAGCAGCTTTGTTATTTGAGTGAATATAGGCTACAACCTGCTCACCTTCCACATTATGGTAGTCCGATATAACAAGCTTTTCTCCGATTTTTCCTACAAATTCTGTAATCGCTTCAGTAATTGGTGTACCATTTTCTAAACTAAGACCGGCTAAAGTCTCTTTATCTTTTGCATGGTGCTTTACACCTGCTTGTAATATTGAATTGGCCAGAGTAATAAAATCTGCAACCTTTGAAACCGGCTCAGTTTCACAAGCAAAAGCAAGTATTTTGGCTGATTTGCCGCTGTCACTTACGTCTACCAGTACTACACCTTCTGATGTTTCATTGTCTGCTCTTTTGGCAGCTACTTTTTGTCCTGCTTTACGTAGGATCTCTACTGCTTTTTCAAAATCTCCTTCGGCTTCGGTCAGGGCTTTCTTACAGTCCATCATTCCTGCTCCGGTTTGTTGACGTAATTTATTTACGTCTGCAGCTGTAATATTCATCTTGTTTTGTTTTTTTATTTTTAAATTTAAAAAGAACAGCCCAAAGCAAGGCTTCGGGCTATTCAAAATATAAGTTATATTTTTATTAAGCCTCGGCCTCGTCTTTATTTTCAGACTCTTCAGTAGCTTCTGGTTCGGCGGCAGGAGCTTCTTCAACTACCGATGTTTCTTCTACAACCGGAGCTGTTTCAACAACCTCTGCAACTGCTTCTACCTCAGCAATAACTTCTTCTGCTGGGGCTTCTTCTACCAGAGCAGCTATTTCTTCAGCAACCTCTGCTACTGGTGCAGCTTCTTCAGATGTATCTTCAGCTTTTGGAGTTGTTCTGGTTCTTTTTCTCTTTCCGCCGGTTTCTGAATCGTCGTCGCTGGCAGCGGCTACAGGAGCTTCTTCAACAGCCTTGCCCATATCCATTGCTCTTTTTGCATTTTCGATCTCTTCTTGCTCGGCAGTTTCTTTATCAGATTTACGCTCCAGAATTCCTTCTTCAATTGCCTTTCCAATGGCCAAAGTAATCAAAGATATAGATTTGTAAGCATCATCATTAGCAGGGATTACGTAATCCACTTCTTCCGGGTTGGAGTTGGTATCAACCATGGCAACCACTGGTATACCTAAACGGTGGGCCTCAGAGATAGCCAGGTGCTCACGCTTGATATCTACCACAAAAAGAGCAGCAGGGATTCGTGACATATCTGCAACACCCCCAAGTAATCTTTCCAATTTAATTCGATCTCTGTTTAGCATCAAACGCTCCCTTTTCGCAAGGTTACCGGCTGTTTGCTCATCACTTAGCATACGCTCGATATTGTTCATTTTTTTCAATGACTTACGAATCGTAGAGAAGTTTGTAAGCATAC
>JAHEBN010000027.1 GCA_024645245.1 Jiulongibacter sp.
TCATGTATTCGATCCAGTCAACCATTTCGCCCACTGTTCCTGAACCAACATTGGCCGATATGTAAGGATCGCAGCCCAACAATTCGCAAAGATTCAGGAATTCGTTGGTGCCAAAACTATTGTCTTCGACCGTTCCGCCCCAAAACACATTTTTAATTTTTGGACGTTCTGCTTCCGGACCAATTCCGTCTTTCCAATGATAGGTATCAGCAAAACAGCCACCCGGCCAACGTAGATTTGGAATATTTAAGTTTTTTAGGGCATTCACTACGTCTGTACGCATGCCGTTGATATGTGGTACAAGTTTATTTTCTTCACCAACGTACAATCCGCCGTAAATACAGCGACCCAGATGTTCAGAAAAATGTCCGTAAATGTGCCTGCTGATAGTAGTTTCGGCCAAATCCGTATTTAAAACCAGCTTGTTTTGAGCAATGGATGAAACAGAAATAGAAAGTAATAAGATTAAAATAAGTTTTTTCATGAGTTTCTGGTTGAAATTTTCATCAAAATAGGCAGTTGCTTTTCTCAATTCAAACTTTTTGGTTCTAAAATTTCAATTAAGCTTCGGAAAAAATATATAAGTATTTGATATTTAAATAATTAAATATGTGTGAAAATTACACATTTATCTGGAATTGAAAATTTAACTTAACTTTGAAAAAAAACATCAACAAAACATGAATGCTGTAAAATTAGAAATGATTGGCGATCACATAGCCAAAATAAGTCTGAATCGTCCGGACGCCTACAATGCGATTAACGATGAAATAACGCAGGCTATGGACGCCATTGTAAAACAAACAGAAGCCGATTCTAACATCAGGGTTGTGATTCTTACTGGTAGTGGCGATAAAGCTTTTTGTGCCGGAGCAGATTTGAAGATGCTTTCACAGGGTCGTGGAGCTGAACTTTATACTCCGGATGGGGGTTTTGCCGGTTTTGTATATGCCAAAAAGACAAAACCCTGGATCGCCGCAGTTAATGGTTTTGCACTTGCAGGTGGAACAGAACTGTGCCTGGCTTGCGACATGATAGTAGCTACCGAAAATGCCAAGTTTGGTTTGCCAGAAGTGAAAAGAGGGCTTATCGCCGGAGCAGGTGGTGTTTTTCGTTTGCCAAAAGCACTACCTGAAAAAATTGCCATGGAAGTTATTCTCACCGGCAATCACTTTGATACTGCATTCGCATTCCAGCATGGTTTAGTTAATAAAGTAGCTAGTGCAGATGAACTGTTACCAGTAGCCATAAAACTGGCAGAAGATATTGCTGTAAACTCTCCCAATTCTGTTCGCGAAAGTATGGCATTCATAAAAAACATGGGAACAAAAAGTGAGCATCAATTAATGGGAGAATCAACTCAACTTTTTATAAAAATCTCCCAATCGGCCGATGCTATGGAGGGCACTTTGGCTTTTGTAGAAAAAAGACCACCCGTTTGGCAGAATTAAGCAAATAAATTTATGAAAAACATCAACGAACTTATCCAACTCCTCGAACTCAAAAAGGAGGAAGAAAACGTATTTATCGGTCAAAACTACCAAGCACCCTGGAACCGTGTTTTCGGCGGCCAGGTACTAGCTCAAGCCCTTAGTGCAGCCTATCAAACTGTGCCTGTTGATCGCTTTGTACATTCCATGCATGCCTATTTTCTTTTGGCGGGAGACATCTCAATACCCATTCGTTTTGAAGTGGACAATGTACGCGATGGTGGTAGCTTTACCACCCGAAGAGTGGTAGCTAAACAAAATGAGGCAGTGATTTTCATAACCTCCATTTCCTTTCAAATAAAACAAGAAGGCTTTGATCATCAGATTGATATGCCTAATGTGCTAGGTCCGTCCGGACTTAAATCGGATGAAGATATAGCAAACAAGTTTAAGTTTTTTGTGCCGCAAAATATATTGCAGGTAATTTCAGAAAGGCCTTTTGAATTTCGCCCCGTTGAAAAATTAAACATACTGGATCGCAGCACCAAGCCACCTTACCGGCATTTTTGGTTTAAAGCAAAAGAAAAAGTGGAAGGAGATATAACGGTGCATCAAAAGCTACTTACCTATGTTTCTGATTATAATTTGCTTACCACTGCCACTTTACCGCATACAAAGGGCCCGATACCCGGAGGTGGGCTCTTTATGGCCAGCCTCGACCACGCGATGTGGTTTCACCGCGATTTCCGAATAGATCAATGGCTACTGTACGCCCTCGACAGCCCAAGTGCTTCGAATACCCGAGGATTTACCAGAGGCAATATCTTTACTGAGGACGGAATTTTAGTGGCCTCTGTAGTACAGGAAGGCCTCATTCGCGAAATGAAGAAGTGAGTGAGGGTTGGGAGGTTGGAAGTTCAAGGTTCAAAGGTTTTAGCTTTAGTGTTAGGGTTTAATGTTTTAAAAATCTATCCAAATCCTTTAATATATACTCATTAGTAATTTTAAAATAAATTGGTTTCAAAATGGCAACTATTCATTCGTTCGAAGAATTGGATATATGGAAATTGGCACGAGAATTATCAAGTGACATTTTTAAACTTATTCAAAATGGTGATTTTAAAAATGATTTTGGCCTGATAAATCAAATAAATAATTCGTCCGGATCAATTATGGACAATTACGCAGAAGGGTTTGAAAGGGGTGGAAATAAAGAATTCTTCAATTTTTTGGTTTATACCAAGGGCTCATGCGGAGAAACAAGATCTCAAATTTTAAGAGCATTTGAAAGAAATTAATTAACCATTGTCTAAAAAGACGAATTTAATACCAGGTGCGAATTTTTAAGCCGAAAAATTGCTAATTTCATGAAATATCTACAAGATTCTGATTCAAAAGGAAGCTTTAGAAAGCTGTAAGAATAAAAAGCTTTTTAAATTGTAATCAGAAAATTAAACATTGAACTTTGAATACTAAACATTGAACTTTAAAACCCTAAAACTTTAAAACCTTAAAACTTTACAACCTTAAAACAAATGACTTTAACACATATTCAACAAAACTAAAAAATGAACCCTTTCCAAAACTTAAATCTTCCCGTAGTAGTAGCCCCTATGTTTTTAATATCCGGTCCTCAGCTGGTGATCGAATGTTGTAAAAACGGCATTGTTGGTACATTTCCGGCTTTAAATCACCGAACCACAGAAGGCTTCGAGGAGTGGGTGGTGCAAATAAAAAATGAGCTTGCAACTTTTGAAAAAGAAACTGGCAAAAAAGCTGCTCCATTTGGCGTAAACTTAATTGTACACCAAACCAACCCGCGGGTAATGGCCGATTTGCAGGTTATAATTAAACACCAGGTTCCACTGGTAATAACTTCCCTTGGTGCAGTTTCCGATTTGGTTACTGCGGTACATTCTTACGGAGGTTTGGTATTTCATGATGTAATCAAGAAACGCCACGCCGAAAAAGCTGCCGAAGCAGGCGTTGATGGTCTGATATTAGTATGTGCTGGAGCAGGTGGCCATGCGGGCACTTTAAATCCGATTCCTTTTGTTCAGGAAATCAGGTCGTTTTTTGATAAAACCATTCTACTATCCGGCAGTTTAAGTTCGGGTGCAGATGTGGCGTCTTCCATGCAAATAGGTGCAGATCTTGCCTATATGGGCACCCGATTTATAAATACTACTGAAGCTTACGTAGATAAAGAATACCAGGAAATGATAATTGAAAGTGAAACTTCTGATATTGTTTATACGGCGGCAGTTTCAGGTGTATTGGCCAATTTTATGTCGAAAAGCCTGGAAGAAGCAGGAATACCAAAACAAATGTGGGAAAGCAAAGCAAAAATTGATTTTGGAAAAGAATTAGACGCGGCACAAGCTGAAGCCAAAGCCTGGAAAACCATCTGGAGTGCAGGTCAGGGCGTAACCACCATTCATGATGTACTTCCGGTAGAAGATTTAGTAGCCCGGATGAAAATTGAGTTTCGGGAAGCGATTCAAAAGCAATATGAATTGCTAAAAGTATATTAAATACTTTTTTTAATTACCAGAAATAAGGAGCTGCCAAAAAATGCTCTTTTAAAGAGTTTTTCTTCTTGCTTTACTAAACTATAAAAAAAACGATTAACCAAATCAGAAGGTAATTGCACATCCGATTTTTGCTTACTAATATCAACAAATCCAAATTTTAGTTGGATTTGTTGCAATAATCTAACCACTAGAATAGGGATTGCCAAAAACAAACTCCAATAGGTTGAATACTGAATTTCCAGGTTTGGAATACCATCAACAATTTTCTTAAAATAAGGTAAAGTAAAGCGGTGCTTACCACCTAATACTTCGTCATGTATTCCCTTAAATACCGTAAAAGCATTGTTATTTGTAATGAAAACACCACCTGGCTTCAAAACCTTAGTTACATTTTGAAAAACCTCTCGGATAAGTGTATGATCTAAGCTGTACATAACATCATTAGAAATCACCACGTCAAATTTTTCATCCTGATTCAAGGCTAATTCCGCAATATCTAACTGCCTAACATTCAGGTTTCTGCTCTTGGTAAATTCAACCGCCGAAATAGCGTAATCAAATCCTTCAACAAGAGTATATCCGGTTTTGATAAGTGAATTCATCATTCCTCCAGTACCACATCCAGCATCCAAAATATCTATATCCTGAGAGCTAAAATTTCTTATTATTGAATCAATAACTTTTTCATGTAAAATGCGATACCACCAAAGTTTCTCTTCAACTTCATACATGCTTTGGTACTCTTCATGGCTAAACAGCATCCTTATGTAAAATTTTATCTTTAATAATATATTGCGGTGTACCACTTATGGTCATATAATTTTTACCGATATACTCCCCCAACAAGGAAACAATTGTTAGAAAAAAACCAATAAAAAAAAGCATAAATGATTCAAAAATAATATTTAAAGAACTGATTGTGCTTCCAAATATTAACATTAGTGAGAGAAAAATCGAACAAATTCCAGCCAAAAATACAAGTCGGATTGGTAAAAGAGAATATCCAAAAACTATGGTTATGAATAAATTAAATAATCTTCGAAAAGAATAATTAGACACCCCATTAACCCTGTCAGAATGCTCCACAAGCACGGTACCTATATTATTAGTAACTCTAAAAATTAAACCATCTATATAGGGATAGGGTCCGGTATATTTTACTATTTCTTCAACCACCTCTTTATTAATAAGCTTAAAACTTGAAAGATATAGATCCTTTGGCTTTTTAATTAAGTAAGTATTTAAGGCATTAATTAACCTGCTTCCAAAATTTCTAAAAGGGGAATGTTTCTTTTGCAAATACTCACTATATACCACGTCATAATCAAATTCTTTAGCTTTGTTAAGAAGTTTAAGTATTTCTGAAGGCGGATTTTGAAAATCATCATCTATTATAACAGCATATCTACCATTAATGTGATTTAAACCACACATAACTGCATTAAATTCGCCAAAATTCTTTCTTAAGTTAAGGAAATTAACTTGCTGATATTTTACAGTCAATTGTTTACAAATTTGGGCTGACTTATCTCTGCTTCCGTCATTCACTAGGACTATTTCAAAACTTAAATGCCCCAATTCTTCGCCTAACTTTTCGACTAAAACGCCAATTGTCTTTTCAGAATTATAAACAGGAATTACTATTGACAATTCTAACACTATAAATAATGGTTTATTGTTGTAATAATATAGTCAATATTTTCTTTAGAAAGAGAAATATTCATTGGCAAACTTACTACTTCCTTATGAATAAGTTCGGTAACAGGCAATGTTAAATTATTAAATTGTGGAAGGGCTTTTTGTTTATGGGGCGGTATCGGATAATGTATATCGATGCCAATATTATGTTGCCTCATATATTTGCAAAAATTCTCCCGATCATTCACACGAATTACAAAGAGATGCCAGGAGTCCTCAAAAATGGCATCTGCATCAGGTAATATAATATGCTGATTCGATATCTCCTGAATATATCTATTCGCTATTCGCCTTTTTAATTCAATTTCTCCCCTTAAATGAGGCAGCTTAACATTTAGTATTGTTGCCTGAATCTCATCCAGACGACTATTAATGCCCAAATGATCAAAAAAATATTTTTTTGACGATCCATAATTCCGCAGACTCCTAATTTTATAAATCAGCTTTTCATTGTTGCTGACAATTGCTCCGGCATCACCTAAAGCACCCAGATTTTTAGTTGGATAAAAACTCAAAGCCACCGAGTCGTAAAAAGAACTGGAATATAGACCCATAAATTGTGATCCTAGTGATTGGGCTGCATCTAATAATAATTTTAACCCATTTATTTCACAAAATTCCCTCAACAAATCAGGCCTCCCACTTTTACCATATAATTCCACATTAAGTATTGCTACTGTTTTTTCTGTTATTTTTTCGAAAACATTACCTATGTTAAGTAAATAGCTATTAATGTCTGGTTCTACTAATATTGGAATATGACCTGCTCTTAAAATACTTAAAATTGTGGCAATATATGTATTTGAAGGTACGATAATTTCACTTTTAGCTGGAAAATCATAGGCTTCTATCATTAAAGTTAGGGCATCCAGTCCGCTGCCTACTCCTGCAGCATATTTTAAACCAGTGTATTCAGGGATAGATTCTTCCAGAAGATTAAGTTCTTTCCCAAAAATATACCAACCTGATTTAATTGTTTTTTCAACAGCTACAAGAATTTCTTTTTCAAATTTAGCGTTGATGACTTTTAAATCTAAAAAGGGGATTTTATTCATTTGCTACCAAATCGTAATAAGGCTCATCTATGTAATCTTTCACATCATAGACTTGATTTGCCAATACCAAAAGAATACAATCGTTGGAAAAATTATTCATAATATGCCAGTCTTCTGGATCCAAAATGAGACATTTTTCATGACTATTTAGTTCAAAAATATTCTTCTCAAAGCCATTATCTGTTTCAACCCGACAATTACCGCTAATAGTTACTAATACCTGTTTTGTCAACTTATGCCTATGACCGCCGCGAACAGCATCTGCTGGCACATTTTTAATATAATATACCCTTTTTACACCCCCTGGCAGGAAATCCTCTAAGACACTTAATTCTCCTTTTTCAGAATTAAAGGTATTGATTTTTAGTAGTTTAGCCATGCTTTTTATTAGCAAGTAACATTAATGCCTAAATAGTGGAGTTAAGAAAAGAATTAATCTTAACGGTTAATTTCAAGCAAAATACTTAAATTTTTATCGAAAGATGGCATACCTTTAAAATTAATTAATATTCTACAAAAACTTATCGGTAAATAAGGAATGTCTATCGCTCTAATATTCATCGTTGTTACAACATTAACACTAACTTTTTACTTGAATAATCAAACTAGACTAATTACTGAGTCTTACCCAAAAGCTTTCATCCTATTTTCAACAATGACCTTAATTTTTACAGAAACAATATCCCTTTTTGGGGAATTAAATTTGATTTCTGCTTCTATTTTTTGGGCTATAATTTCCATCTCTGGATTGTTCTACCTTATTTATAATTACAACATAAAAGCATTTGACCTAAATTTTTTAAGAATCGAAAAGGAGAAATTAAATTATTTATCCGTTGCCATAATTTTATTAGTATTAATATCTTTCGGCCTCTCTATTATTAGTCCTCCTAATAATTTGGATAGCCATAATTACCATTTAAATCGTATTGTAAACTGGATTCAAAATGAAAATGTATTGCATTTTCCGACCATATTTGCTCCTGAGCTTTATCATAATCCGATGGGTGAATACCTAGTTCTTCAAACGTTCCTTTTGAGCGGTTCAGATAAATTCGCTAATTCGATACAATTTTTTGCCCTTCTCGGAAATTTAGCCAACATATACCAGATATCTGGTCAAGCCAAATTAAATTATAGAACCAGATATATTGCTGTCTTTCTCATGCTTACTATTCCTATTGCCTTATTTGAATCTACCACCACTCAAGTTGATTTGCTGGCATGTTTTTATTTTACAAGTTTTGTTTATCATATTTTTGAATGGAATAACAATTGCTCGAAAAAAAGCCTAATATGGGCTTGTTTGAGTTTTACACTTGGTGCATTTACCAAGTATACCATTTTTATGTATTGTCTTCCATTTTACCTATTTATTGGAATAAGTAAATTAATAAAAGGTCGATTTAAAGATCTATATTGCTGGTTTGGCTTTACCATATCATGTTTATTTATGGTATATAGTTTTTTCTGGTATCGTAACTATGAGCTTTTTGGCAATATCCTTTCTCCAATTAAAGGCTCCAAAATGTATTTAGAAAGAATCCCAAATGAAAGATTTGGAATCGATGTTTTCTCTGTGATCGCATTAAAAAATTTAGTTATTCATGCGGCATTACCTGTTCAAAAGTTCAACTTAATAATTGATAATCTGGTTTACAACTTTCATCAATTCGTCGGTATCGCTGTTAATGATTTACGATATAGCTTTAATTACTATGTAACAAAGTTTTCCATGCAGGAGGATATGGCTACTAATGCATTCCATTTTTATTTGGGAATTGTTGCATTGGTTTATACAACAATAAAAAGAAATAGCAATAATTACATCAGTCTTATTACAGGATTAGCTTTAAGTGGCTTATTAATTCTAAGCGGAGTTCTAAAGTTTGAATTATGGGTAAGCCGTACGCAACTTCCTTTTTTTGCATTATTAAGTATTTTTATAGCTGTCTTTTTAAGTCAAATTAATTTAAAAGTTGCCAATGCAATCCTTTTGTTACAATTTATTTTTTCAATTATTTTAATTCTTACCAATCCAAATAAACCCGTTTTAAACTTAAAATACGATTTAAAAAGATACTTGTCTTTTGTCCCAACTGAACTTATTCCGGATAGAACAGAAACTAATAAATTCGAGCCCGGTTTAATTACTAATTGGTATGAAAAAAAAGAAGGGATATACCATATAAAAAAGACTGTTACTAATTCAGATTCTAAAAATAAAATCTTTCGGGCCTTAGAACAATCTCACTATTATGACGTAGAAAGGGATAATACAATTTTTAATAAAACCAGAAATCAGTTGTACTTTGCTCCAAATTATTACGAGTACTACGAAATCAAGAGTTTGTTTAGAAACCAATTGAATGAAATCAAAAACATAGGAGTTATTTACTATTCGGGCCAAGGATTCTATAAATACTGGGCATATTTAAATTACGGAAAAAATAAATCGATAAAAATGCAGCATATATTATTTCCTCAAGAATTAAATAATTTACAAAATACAAGGAAGCATTTTGAATACAATTACGTTTTTACAGACCATCTTGGGCTTGCTAAAAGCAAAATACCCGAAAACAGTATTGAAAAGATTCTGCATTCGGGCAAATTTTATCTAATAAAACTAAAAAAGAGTCAGTCAGATCAGTATAACTATTAATTTTACTTATAGTACTCCGTAGAATTAAGTTCAGGGCTACCTCCACGTTTTCCAATTCCGCCTGTAATAAATATTTTCTTACCGATTTTGGCTGCTCCTGTTCCATGCCGACCTTGGTTCATTGGTTTTAAGGATGACCATTTCATGGTTTTTATATCAAAGGCTTCCACATGTTCGTGAGCCGGTACCTGAGTCGGGCTTTCGCCACCCATAAATAGTACCTGATTGCCTAAAACCGCCACGCTGGCACCTGCACGCATGGTCGGAATATTCTGTCCTTCCACATTATGCCAGTTATTGGTGGCAAAATCATAAACGTCCGTTTCTGGCACAGTTAGATCCAAAACTTTATTAATCCGGGCGGTAGATAACCTTCCCCCCGCAACTACTACCTGAGTACCAACCATAGCTGCTGAAACATGATCACGGGCGTGAAGTGCATTTGGCAAAATTTTCCATTCTCCGGTAGCAGGATTGAACTCATCAAACCAGGCCACATGTCCATCCCAATGGCCATCGATTATACCGCACAAAACATATATTTTGTCATTATACACAAAACAGGCCGCAGCTCCTCTTTTCCTGGGAATTTCAGGACCAACCCGCCATGTATCGCTTGCCGGATTATAAATATAAACATTCGGAATTGGTGTTTCATGCGGATATGGCCCTGTTAAAGCTCCTACTACATATATTTCACCCTTAAATACCACTCCCTGAAAATGATGCATTTCAATAGGAGGAACCGATTTTTTGGTCCAGGTATTTGTTTTTGTATTCAAAACCTCCAATGGTTTCATACCCCGGCATCCGAATAAATACAAATTATCGCCTATGGCTACCACTGAGTTTTCACCACGCTCGGTGCTGTTATTGGTGGTAGTAATTGTTGTCCAGTTTTGGGCAAAAACAAACTTTATACTTCCCAAAATTAATAGTCCTAAAAGTTTATATTTCATTTTATAAGGGTTGAATGTTATTCATTATTGAGGTAAAAGGCGATAAACTGTTCCCGGATTTTCTATTCCAATATATATGTAACCATCTGAGCCCTGAATTACACTTCTTAAACGGCCCACATTGATTAATACTTTTTCCTGATCGGCCACTTTGTTATCTTTCATAACAATACGGTTTAGGTAGTTAAACCGGAGCGAACCCGCCATAATATTACCTTGCCAGGCCGGATATTTATCGCTTGTGATGTAGGCCAGTCCACATGGTGCGATGGAAGGAATCCAATAGGTTTCCGGTTGCTCCATACCTTCCTGCTTCGAATTAGGCGTAAGGACTGTTCCATCGTAATTGATACCGTAAGAAATTACCGGCCAGCCATAATTTGCACCTTTTTTGATCAAATTAAGCTCATCTCCACCACGAGGACCATGCTCGGTATCATACATTTCGCCATTCGCCGGATCAAAAATTAGTCCCTGCGGATTACGGTGACCGTAGCTCCAGATGCTCTCATTTCCGTTGCTGCTACCCACAAAAGGATTATCCGAAGGAATTTTACCATCATCCATCAAACGGTGAATTTTACCTAAATCATTTTTTGTATTCTGCGGATTAACCTGTTCTCTGCCTCTTTCCCCAACAGAGAAAAACAAATATCCTTTATTGTCAAATGCTATTCGGGAGCCGTAATGATGTCTGGTTTTTTCGTAAGGCTGGGCCTCAAAAATATCTTCTTTGTTGGTAAAAGTATCGCCATTTAATTTCCCTCTTACAATTGCAGTAGTGGAAACCAGGCTTTCACCTTCTCCTTTAAATTTGGAATAGGAAATATAAATCCAACCGTTATTTTTATAATCGGGGTGTAAAACCACATCCAATAATCCGCCCTGACCTACAGCCAATACAGGAGGAATTCCGGTGATTTCATGTTTTTCTTTATTTTTATCTACCCGGTACATTTTGCCGGCACGGTCATTTATTAAAATATCACCATCGGGTAATACAGCAATTCCCCATGGACTTTCTAATCCCGATGCAATTTCTTCAGTTTTTACAGTAATCCCTTTCGATTTATAAGTATCCGTTTTCGCAACCTCTTTAAAATCGTATTGAGTTACAGTAGCCAGGCTAGTCACAATCAATTCGGCCAGTGCACTGATGTCTTTCTCTGCAATTTTATCTTTCCATGTGGGCATGCCAGCATCCTGGTAACCATTCGTTATACTTGCCACAATCTCATCTTTCGAATTACCATGTTTCCATTTTCGATCTACAAAGGCCTCCACTTTTTCTCCGTGGCAACTGGCACAATATTGTGTATATATTTTTCTGGCCTTTTTGCCAGGTTTGGTATTTAAATCCGGAGAAGTAAAGGCTTTTCCAGAAATACCTATAAAAAGCAAAAGAGATAAGAAGCTTAATTTTTTCATTATTAGTTTAAAAGTTTTTGAGGCAATTTAAGAAAGAAAAATTGTAGAATTTATTTCTACGTTTAAAAAGACAGCTTAAGTAGATAAAAGGCTGTAATACTATTCTACATAATCCAGATTTTTGTGAAAAGTCTCCGGTAACTTATAATTGGCGTATATAGCTATTGCAAAACAAAATACACCTGTAATTAATGCAGAATGGATAATATTATGGGTTAAATAGTTGGTTAAAGCGGTATACAACATACTAATCGGTACTGCAGCACCTCGTACAAAATTAGGTATTGTAGTAGCAACTGTTGATCGAATATTTGTGCCAAATTGTTCGGCACCCATGGTAATCATAACGATCCAATATCCGGTACTGATTCCCATAATAAAACAAATGGTAAAAAATTGAAATGCTGAGGCATTTCCCAGGTTCAAATAAACCAAACAGGCTATCAGACTCAAAACCTGATAGAGAGCGATCGCTTTTTTCCTACTCTTTAGTTTTTGCGAAACAAAACCACAGGAAATGTCGCCTAAAGCCAAACCGGAATAAATGAAAATGACAGCTTTGCCTGTGGTAATATTCCCTGAAACTCCCATTTCGGCAGCGAGAGAAGGGGCCAATTGCATCAAAATAGTAACCACAAAAAATACCGGAATACCAACCAACAAGCTCAAAATGTACTTAGAACGCTTCTCCGGGTCCGTAAAAAGTGATAATATATTCCCTTTTTGAATTGAATCGTTATCCTTTGTATGCAAAAACATTTCGGATTCAAAAGTGCCTAAACGCAAAATCAACAGCAACAAACCCAAACCTCCTCCGAAGTAAAAGGCTGTTCGCCAATAGAAAAAATCTCCTACCAATCCGGCTGTAACGGCTCCTAAAACACCCGTTGCCGCCAAAATGGAAGTTCCGTATCCTCTTATTTTCTGAGGCATGGTTTCAGCTACAATAGTAACACCAACTCCCAGCTCACCCGCAAGGCCCACACCGGCCAGAAAACGTAGCATAGCATACAAGTAAATATTATCAGTAAACCCATTTATTATATTACAAACTGAGTACAATAATATCGAACCAAACAAAACCGAGAGTCTGCCTTTTTTATCTCCAAGTATTCCAAAAAATATTCCTCCGATAAGTAAACCGATCATTTGGATATCAAATAATAGCAAAGTCATTTCATCCAGGCCTTTTCCGGAAAAACCTAATTCAGACAAGCTGTTTTTACCTATTACTGCAAATAGAATTAAATCAAAGGCATCGACAAAATATCCCAGAGAGGCTACAATCAACAACAACCAGGTAGATTTTTTCATTTGGATTAATTGAATTCAGTTATTAAGGTCGCCGATTAAATAAAAGTTTTATACGATGATCTACAAAATTGGTACAATAATGATAAAATACACAATAAATGATCTCCAACTATTGATTTTTCGTATCTTTTATAGTTATTTAAGGGCCGAAAACCAAAAACCCCAAATATTGATATAATTATGAGAATCACATCGAAATTAGTACTTGCCGCTTCTGTAGCCATAGCAATGTCTTCTTGTGTTGCCAAGAAAAAGTTTGTGGATTTACAAAGTCAGCTTTCAAAAGCCAATTCAGATTTAGTTGCTTGTGGAGACGAAGTACAGAATTACAAAGACAAATGGAACAACGCTCAGGCAGACCTGGAAAACCAAAGGAAACAATTAGCCACGGAGCAAAAGAATGCAGCTGACAGACTGGCTGATATGAAATCGCAAATTGCTGATTTGCAAAAACAAAGAGATCAACAAATGCAAACGGTGGGTGATTTAACTATATTATCTAAAAAAGCCAGTGATAATATTGACAAAACCCTTACTCAAATGCGTGAGAAAGATCAATATATCAATTTGATTCAGGCAGCCAAAACCAAAGCGGATAGCATGAATCTTGCTCTTGCTATTAACCTAAGAGGTAGCATCGGTCAAGATCTTAACGACGATGATGTTGAAATAAAAGTTGACAAAACGGTTGTCATGATCAACCTTTCCGACAAAATGCTTTACCGCAGTGGTAGCTATCAGATCACGCCAAAAGCAAATGAAGTTTTAGGGAAAATTGCAGCTATTATAAAGTCACGTCCTGAGCTGGAAGTAATGGTTGAGGGATATACTGATAATGTATCAATCAACACAGAATGTATTCAGGATAACTGGGATCTTAGTGTTAAAAGATCAACTTCCGTTATTCGTGCCTTGCAAAATAAGTTTGGTGTAGATCCTGATAAGCTAATCGCTGCAGGTCGTGGTGAATACAATGCTTTAACTTCTAACGATACCTCGGAAGGAAGGTCAATCAACCGTAGAACAAGAATCATTTTGATGCCAAAAATCGATCAGTTCTATGATCTATTGAATCCGGATTTGAGCAAATAATAATTTTATAGAATACTTTTTGAGGAAGCCGCTTAATTGCGGCTTTTTCGTTTTATGGCTTCCTCTGTTTAAAATTTATCAAATAGGCATACTTTAAAAAGAATCCCTTCCCTGCTTTACCCTTGAGGAACCAATTTAATTCGAATTCTATTGAAACTTCATAGGTATCAAATCTGTTTAGAATTCTCGGGAATGAAAATTAGCTTAATTCTGTGTATTTTCTCAACCCCTCTATTTTATTTTCAAAAAAAAACAACATGATTTAAAGTAAAATCAATTCTCGTTCGTCTTGCAAAAGAAAAGAAGGTTTTATCTACTATGAGTAAAGAGGCCAAAACTATTAAATCCACGATTCAGACTTTTGGAAAAAAGTTGTTTGGTTTTATTCGCGGTAAAGTGCGGTCTAACGAAGATGCCGAAGATATTCTTCAGGATGTATGGTACCAGCTTTCGAGTTTCGGTAACCTCGAAGATATCGAGAATGTGAGTGCCTGGCTTTATCAGGTGGCACGTAATAAAGTGACCGACTTGTATAGAAAAAAGAAAACCGATAACCTGGAAGGCTATGAGTTTACAGATAGCGAGGGCGAAATGATGTTTAAGGAAATCCTTCTTTTAGACGATAGTCAAAATCCAGAACTGGCACTTTTTAAGGAGGCTTTCTGGAATGAATTGGAAAAGGCACTGAACCAACTTCCTGAAAACCAGCGGGAAGTTTTTGTGCTAAACGAATTGGAAGATTTAACTTTACAGCAAATCGCCGACTTGAAAGGAGAAAACCTCAAAACTATAATCAGCAGGAAGGGATATGCTGTGAAATTTCTGAGAAACAAACTCAATTATTTATATCAAGAATTAAATTTTTAAGACAATGAAAAAAAAGCTTTTCTTTATTCCGGTAATCCTGACAGCGATTTTCGCATTTGGTTGGGTGGTAATGATGCTTTGGAACTGGTTGGTGCCGGGCATATTTCATTGGTCAAAAATCAATTATGCACAAGCCCTGGGTCTTTTTGTTTTGAGCAGAATTCTTTTCGGTGGATTTCATTTCAGAGGGTCGAGATATAGAAGGCCACCATTTGCCAATTCCAAATTCAAAGAAAAATTTATGCACATGACAGACGAGGAAAAACAAAGCTTTAAAGAGCAATGGAAACAACGATGCGGAAAGTGAGAAACTAATAAAAAAAAGGATCAAGAAAGAGTCTTCCAGAAATGGAAGACTCTTTTATTTATACCTTATTATCAATTAGTTAAACCTATTTTTAGGAAATTTAAAGTAAAATCCAGACCTATTCGTCTTCCCTTATATATACAAAAATTTCAAAATGATAAGATCAATTTTTTTCGGACTATTTATGGGGGCTACTTTATTTTTTGCTCCATTCTTTATGTTGTTCTTTTTGACTTTCTTCTTTTTTATGGGCATGAGATTTAGAAGAAGAATGCGATACGCCTTTGCTCCATACCGCACTGGTAACCAAGGTGTTTATGCGATGTCTGAATTCGAAAATACCATTTTCAAAAACAGAAATCATAACAGCCAGATTATTAATATTGACTAAATTTTAAAAACGACAAATTATGAAAAGGAGACCAAAAATTTTTGTTAGCGTAGCTGTTGCCATACTTACTTTCGGTGCACTTACTTCCCATTTTGGATGGAGGCATCATTTCAAACATCATAACCGGCATGCCTCGCACTGTGAGAAAAGCCAGGAAATTCAAAAAAATAACAATCTAAAAAATTAATAAAATTATGTGTAGAGACAGAGCTTATTATAATCCGGCATTTCGTCAAATGCCCCATTTTGGAGTCGGTTTTCGTCGCCCAAAATACAATGTACCCGTAAATATTTCCGAGACAGAAACTGCGTATGAAGTTCAGGTATTTGCTACCGGCTTTTCGAAAGAACAAATAAAACTTGCTGTAAAAGAGGATGTATTGATAATTACCGGCGAAAAAGAAATAGAAAACGCACCAAAGTTTACCCAACAAGAATTCCCTGTGAAAACATTTGAAAGGGCGGTAGCTTTGAATAGAAAAGTTGATGTAGAACTCATTACTGCCAGACATGAGGCCGGGATGCTTTTTGTTACCCTACCAAAATCAACAGAAGCTCTCAGAAAGGATGTCAACGTTGAAATAAATTAAATTTCATATTTTCATTAATAAAGGCAGTTGGGTTTACCGCTGCCTTTTTTGTTTTATAATTTCATCGATTTAATAAAAAGAGAATCTATAAAAAATGGAAACTTTATTTTTTTGACGCATAGAACACAATGTATTTGAACAAAGTGCACGGTTTAAAATACAACGCTGACTGCAAAAAATACTTTGCGTCTAATTTCCTTCAATAGTTCATAAAAAATGATTTTATGTCCGCCTTTAAGATTTGCCAATAATCCGGTTAAAATTTCCTGAAAAATCTTTGCGGCATTGCGGCTTTGGGTTTAAAAGAAAAACTTTCCAGGTCATAATTTGGCCTGAACCGAATAAATTGATTGATTTAGGGTACAAAAAAACCGGCTCAATAAATCAAGCCGGTTTTAATATTTAAATAATTTTATCTTAAAGATAACTCTCCACTTTATCATCTGCCATATTAAATGGCTGGCTATAGAGCCGTTTACCGGTTGTGGCCGCAATGGCATTAGCCACAGCACCACCCAATGGCGGAAGAGCCGGCTCTCCTAAGCCCGTAGGGTCAATTCCATTATCAATAAAATGGGCCTCTACCTGAGGTACTTCAGGCATTTTAATCACGCGATAAGTATCGTAATTTTTCTCCAATGGTTCCCCATTTTTAAAAGTCAGCTTGCCGTACATAGCATGACTCAATCCATCCGTTATGGCACCATAAATCTGATTTTGAGCACCACTCTGGTTGATTACGATTCCGCAATCGGTCACTGCGTATACTTTTGTCAGTACGGGTTGCCCTTTCTTTTTTTCCATTTCCGCTATTTGTGCCACATAGGAATTATGAGAAAAATAAACAGAAAAGCCCTGATAAACGCCTTTCTTTTTACCCCAACCCGCTTTGTCAGCAGCCGTTTGCATTACCACACGGAAACGCTCCGGCTCGTAGGTAATTTTACCCACCGGATTTTTTACCACTTTATCGATCAGTTCCAGACGCATTTTTATTGGGTCTTTACCTGCGGTTTTGGCCACTTCATCTAAGAAAGATTGCTCGGCATAGGCAAGGAAATTAGTAATCGGTGCCCGCCATGGACCTGTTGTTATAGTCGATTTGTGATCGTATGATTCTATCAACAAATTTTCGATAGCACCTGCCGGGAAATTATCCTGACGCATCGGGTTGCCGGTATTTATTCCCACTCCTTTACTATAATATCCGGTGATATTTCCTGCTTTATCTAAAGCCGCTTTAAACCGATAGCGAACTGCCGGACGGTAATACCCTCCGGTCATGTCGTCTTCCCGGGTCCAGATCAATTTTACCGGTTTGCCAGTAGCTTTCGATATCTCCGCCGCTTCTATAGCATAGCCATCATCAAGTCGGCGGCCGAAACCTCCACCCATTTTGGTAAGTTCAACCGTAATTTTATCTTCAGGTATTCCGGTAAGTTTCGAAACGGAGGCTCTTGCTCTGCCCGGGGTTTGAGTTGGACCAGCCAAAACCACGCTATCCGCTCTTACATCGGCATAAAAATTCATAGGCTCCATAGGGCTATGTGGTAAAAACGGGCATTGGTATTCTGCTTCTACTATCTTAGCCGCTTCTTTGAATGCCTTTTCCACATCTCCATCTTTACGTTGTAGTTGGGCCTTGGAAGTATCATCCAGGTATTCTTTGAATAGTTTATCGTGATCACTGCTACTTTCCAGATTACCGTCTTTTTCCCATTCAATATTTATCTTTTTACGTGCCTGCATGATCTGCCAGGTACTTTTACCTAAAACAGCTACCCGGTTACCAACTGCCACCACCTGAGTTATTCCCGGCATTTTTTCAGCTTCGGAAGCGTCAAAACTTTTAAGCTTCATACCAAAAGCGGTTGGCCTGATTAGTTGAGCCAAATACATGCCTTCCTTTTTCAGATCGATACCATAAAGTGGCTTACCCGTAAGTACCGAAGGATTATCAACCCCTTTTATAAAACCACCTATCAATTTAAATGAATCCACCGGTTTAAGTGTAACCTCTGTTGGCGGTGCAAGTTTTGATGCTGCCTCGGCCAATTCGCCGTAACTTAATTTTTTACCGGAAGAGTGCGATACCCATCCTTTGCTTGTTTCACAGGTTCTGGCTTCCACCTGCCATTTATTTGCAGCGGCCTCAATCAACATTTGACGTGCAGTGGCTCCGGCTTTGCGTAGCCGTTCCCAGCTGTGCTTAATTGCACCGCTACCTCCTGTAAGTTGCCTGTCGAAAGCCGGCGAAAGATCCGCCTGAAGTACTTTTACATTTGCCCAATCTACGTCCAGCTCTTCAGCCACAATAACCGGAAAAGCGGTTTTGATACCCTGACCAATCTCCGGATTGGGTGAAGTTATACTTACTATTCCATCTGATGCGATGGATAAAAACGCATTAAAATTTAATGCGGCTGCCTCGGTTTTAATCACCTCAGAAGCGAATGCTTTATTTGCAGCCCAGTCGAAACCGATGATTAAACCACCGGAAACAGTTGAAAAGGCTTTTAGAAAATTTCTTCTTGAATGTGCCATATTTGTTTTAATGTCTTCGGTTAAATCAATTCATTTTTTCAGCAGCCAGTTTGACCGCTTCGCGAATACGGTGATAGGTACCACATCGACAAATATTATTGCCCATCGCGAGCTCTATATCTTCCAGACTTGGCTTTGGGTTGTCTTTCAAAAGTGAAGCCGCCGTCATTATCTGACCGGCCTGGCAATAGCCGCATTGTGGCACGTCCAACTCATCCCAGGCTTTTTGTAAGGGATGATCGCCTTTTTCAGATAAACCTTCGATCGTTGTGATCTCAGCACCGTCTGCCGACGACACAGGTAATACACAAGAACGCACAGCCGTGCCATTCATGTGCACTGTGCAAGCACCACATTGAGCTATTCCGCAACCGTATTTGGTGCCTACCAGCTCAATTTCTTCACGCAAATACCAGAGCAAGGGCATCTCCGGATCTACATCCGACTCGTAGGCCTTGCCATTAATTTTTAATTTTACAATTGCCATACTATCTGCTATTTATTGATATTTTAAGTTTTTGAATCACTATGAAAAGAAACATGAAGATAGTAAAAATGTTCGTTGCTTTTGAAACTAAAACCTGATGTGTAGATGAAACTGGAAATTTGCTCAACATTAGGCTTTTAAATGGCATTCTTTCTCCCATCTGAGAAACCGATTGCTAGTTCAGGCATTAATGAAAGATTCATTAAACTTACTTGATGCTTACGTGGAAACTGCTTGTTTGAAAATGAATTACATAACTGATAAAAACCGGAAACAATAATTTGTAAATGATAATATATAGACTAAAAATCTTCTATAATCAATCAACAAAAAATATTTTTATTATAAGTCTAAATTCCTTGTTTCCTATTTAACATTTACGCCCAACAAATCGAACCACCGAACCCGTACCCAAATGGCATATTCCCTCATTCAATTCCACCTCTGTTTCTTCTAAAAGTAAAATTTCATAAGTCGGAAAATCAGCTGTTATTTCTTCCATGGAATACAATACACCCAAATCTTTCGGACCGCCTACTTTCGGATTTAGATTGACATATTCGAGGTGTTTTTTACTAAAAGCTTCCAGAATAATCAAGCCCCCTATTCGTAAATATTGATCCAAAATTTGGTGATATACAGACTTTTGCTCTTTTGAAAAATGAGCGTAAATAAGTGCAATGGCATCAAATTGATTTTGCTTAAAATCCAACTCCGGCAAGGTACCGACTTGATAATCCATTTCTACCTTATTTTTAACTGCTAACTTCAAGGCCTTCTTTTTTCCTTCCCTACTCTGATCAAATGCAGAAACATGCCAACCCAGCTTGGCAGCATAAACGGCATTCCGTCCTTCCCCTTCTGCCGGAAAAAGGATTTCTCCGGGCGGTATTCCTGCCAATTGCTCAAGCAAAAACTCATTTGGCTCTTCGCCATAAGCATATATTTCGTTGGCGTATCTTTCGTCCCAAAATTCTTTTTTCATTTATTTTTTAAGCTTAAAACAGTTTAGCTAATAAACCTTATTCTTTCTTTTTGAATTAATAAAAACCAGAAAACCAATTAATAGGAATTAATATATTAGTACAGACATAACCTAAAAACCAAAAAAATGCAGCACCGGTAGTACACCACATCTCTGCATTTTTAACATCCTAGTAAAATCCTTTAACATAAACAGACATTGCAATATCCGGAGTATTTAAACCAATAAATAGAGCAATAATTCAGCCTGAAATAACCCATTCGATGGATTTAATACGTAAAATTCTATAAAAAATCAGGAATCCCAAAAGGGGAAATAGTACGATAAATAATAGCAATATCAATAATTAAAAGATTTTCATTTCATTCGAAAAAATATATTCTACCCACAAATTGATTTAAATACATTTATGAACCTTAAAACCAAAGATTTCAACATTCAACCTTACTCTTTATAAAACACCCGCTTCACCCGATTTCCAATTTTTGTAAGTATCTCGTAAGGAATGGTTTCCAGCTTTTTAGCCATATCAAAAATAGGTAAGTTGGGACCAAAAACCTCCACCATATCGCCTTCTGTCGCGGTGGTATCTGTTATATCTACCATTGTCATATCCATACATACATTGCCTATTACAGGGCAAATCTTGTCCTGTATAAGCACCGTGCCTGTTCCATTGCTCAGGTGGCGATCAAAGCCATCTGCATAGCCAATTGCCAGCGTGGCGATTCGCGAGTCCCTATGTACTACGCCTTTGCGGCTATAGCCCACAGTTTCGCCTTTTTTTACATTTTTGATCTGCGAAATGGTGGTTTTTAGGGTGCCCACTGTTTGCAAAGCAGCCTGATTCATGCCAGTGGCTTCTACACCATACAGCCCGATTCCCAAACGTACCATGTCAAATTCCGCCTCCGGAAAACGAATGATACCGGCCGAATTGGCGATGTGCCGGAAAGGTTTATCCTGGATATTTGCCAGAATTTTATCCGACATTACCTGAAAGGCTTTGATTTGAGAGCGGGTAAAATCATTGTGATCTTTTTCATCTGCTCCGGCCAAGTGACTGAAAATCGAAGCTATTTCGAGAATCGGATTGTTATTTATAACAGAAATCAATTCACTCAGGTCTCCGGACGAAAAACCGAGCCGATTCATTCCTGTATCCAGTTTCAGGTGAATGCGTATTCTGCCGCTGATATCATCGCGGCTAGCCAGAAAATCCAGAAATTCATGGATGCTTCGCAGCGAAAAAATTTCTGGCTCCAGATTGTATTCCACTATTTTAGCGTAAGTACCCAGGTGCGTATTCAACACCATAATCGGCAACTCGATACCATTTTGACGCAAGTAAACGCCCTCGTCGGTATATGCTACAGAGAGGTAATTGATGCGGTGGTATTGTAGCAAACTGGCCACTTCCGTACTCCCGCTGCCATAGGCCGATGCTTTCACCATCACCATAATTCCGGTTTTCGGAGACAATTTACTGCGATAAAAATTCAGATTATGGGTGATGGCATCGAGGTTAATCTCGAAAACGGTTCCATGAACTTTTGCGATAAGTCGCTCTACAATATTCTCAAAAGTAAACGGACGTGCCCCTTTTATTAAAATGAGTTCGTTGGCGAAATGATTTATCGGCTGGCTTTCCAAAAAAGATTGGGTATCGGCAAATCCGGTAAAATTTTCAAAAAGCTCCTCCTGTCTGTTTATCGCCGGACCGATACCAATTACTTTGCTGATTCCGTGCCCGTTAAGTAGGTCTGAAATTTGGCGATAAAGGTCAATTTCACGCAAGTTGGTTTGTAAAACATCACTCAGAATTATCGTTTTGTTCTTCTTGATGTGGTGCTGACTCATGAAATTAAGAGCCATATTTAAGCCGCCGAAATCGTTATTATAGGTATCGTCGATCAGGTAACAATTATTTACTCCTTCTTTAAGCTCCAGCCGCATGGCGACTGGCTTCAGGCTATCCAGGCCACGCTGAATTATCTGAATATTTTCAAAATGACTATGGCTTTTCGCCAAAAGATGATAGGCCGCAAAAAAACAATGCGTCGCATTTTCCAGCGATGCATTATCCGTAAAAGGTATATTCAGGCCTATTTCTTCCCCATTCCAGTAAATAAGGGCTTCTGTATAATCCTTATGTCTATTGTAATTTACATTTATAGTAGATCGGTTTCGGGCCGACCAGCAAATGAGCTGAACTTCGGGATTCACCGCTTTTAAAAAAATACGTATCTCTTCATCAAGTTCCTGATAATCATGACAATATATTAAGGTCTTTGCTTTCCTGAAAAGCCTTAACTTTTCTGTAATTTTTTGTTTGCGTGAGCGAAAACCTTCATCGTGTGCCGGACCAATATTGGTAAAAATACCCAGATCGGGCTTGATCACTTCCTGTAGTTTTTGCATCTCTCCTTCCTGCGAAATACCTGCCTCGAAAATACCCAGCGTATGCGAGGCCTCCAATTGCCAAACCGAAAGCGGTACACCAATCTGGGAATTATAACTTCTCGGACTTTTTGCGATTTGAAAAGAACCCAACAAAATCTGATTCAGCCATTCTTTGATGATGGTTTTGCCGTTGCTTCCGGTAATTCCCACCACCGGAATTTTAAATTTAGATCGATGCTTCGCTGCTAAACTTTGCAAAGCCTTGGTTGCGTTGGCAACCACCCAATATGTGGCCTTTTCTGCGTAATCTTCATTTTTATCTGCCCAGTGTTTTTCGACAACAAACTCCCGCACACCGGCTTCCAACAAAGTATCGATAAAAGTATGACCATCGTGACGAATACCCTTAATGGCAAAAAAAACAGAATCAGAAGCCTGGGCAAGAAAGCGACTGTCGGTAAGTAGAAGATGACTTTTGGGTGCTGGATCTGTGAAAAGAAAAGGCATAAATTGTATTTAATCAAAAATGATATGCAAGGTAACAGGAAGCTTTGGATTGATTTTCAGAAATACGGCAATTTTTGGCTCATAGTATTAACTTTGTTGTGTACAAAAGCAATAGTAAGGTGATTGAAACGCACGCACATATTTATGACGAGCAATTTGACGAGGATAGAAATGCCATGCTTCATCGGGCATTTAGTGTCGGAGTGGAGCAAATATGGATGCCAAACTGCAATTCAGAAACTATCACAGGTATGCTGCAATTGGAAATAGAGCATCCGGAAAGATGTAAACCTATGATGGGACTGCATCCCTGCTACGTAAAAGAAGATTATCAGACCGAATTAAATCTGGTGGCCGACTGGCTTTCGAAAAAACCTTTTATAATGATCGGTGAAATCGGTCTTGACTTTTATTGGGATCTTAGCTTTGTAGCCGAGCAGGAAAAGGCCTTTATTTTTCAATTGGAATTGGCCAAAAAATACAATCTGCCTATTTGTATTCATTCCCGAAACAGCAAAGGTAACAGTCAAAATGCCATAATACGCTGCTGTGAGTTGATAGAAGAATTTGGTTGGAAAGACTTACGTGGTATTTTTCACTGTTTTTCCGGAAATCTGGAAGAAGCCAGGCGGGTAATTGGCTTAAACTTTTTGCTGGGAATTGGTGGAGTAAGCACTTTTAAAAACGCTGGCTTGGATATGGTTTTGCCATATATTGCATTAGAAAACATCGTTTTAGAAACCGACTCGCCTTATCTGGCTCCCATTCCTTATCGGGGAAAAAGAAACGAAGTGGCCTATATAGCCTTAGTTGCCGATCGCGTAGCCATGCTAATGGGCAGTGATGAACTTCAGGTACGTGAAATTACCTCTGGCAATGCTTTTAAATTAATAAACGGGTTAATTTGAAAAACCTAAATCTTAAATTTATCGGATTAGGGCTTTTGTTCAGTATTTTCTGGGCATCGGCATCCGTTTCAGCAAAAATTGGCCTGCGATCGGTTCAACCTTTGGTTTTGTACCAATACAGATTTGGGACAGCCGCAGTTATCATGCTGATATGGGCACATGTAATAAAGCGTGAGAAATTACCAGATTGGTCAGAATTTAAACAAATAGCCGTAATGGGCTTGTTGAATGTTACACTTTCCTTGGGAATATTCATTATTGCTATTCAGGAGGTGGCAGCCGGTATCGGTGCTATGCAAGTTTCGGTGAATCCATTGCTTATTACTGTTTTATCTTCCGTTTTTTTGGGTAGAACTTTAAGGAGGTCAGATATTATCGCTTTAGTTTTGGGAATTACCGGAATAGGAATTGCCGCCTATCCACTACTTTTAAAAAGCTATGCCACACCAAAAGGACTGATCTTGCTGGTTATTGGGATGTTCGCCTATTCTTCTGCCGCTATCTACTATTCAAAAGTAAAATGGCAAAGTAGTCGCCTGAGCATAAACGCCTGGCAGGTGTTTCTGGGAGGATTATACTTCTTTCCCTTAACTATATTTATGTATGAAAGTGAGTTGAATACCTATGATCTCATTTTTGCCTGTTCTGTATTTTGGCTGGCAGTCCCAATTTCTGTTCTGGCTTCCTCTTTGTGGTTAAGACTGCTTAGTTTGGACACAGTAAAGGCATCCTTTTTCCTGTTTCTTTGCCCGATATTTGGATTTATTTATGCCTATTTTATTCTTAATGAGCCATTTACTTTTTACACCCTAAGTGGATTACTGATGGTTTTACTGGCTTTATATATAGGACAAAAAAAAGCAGGCTAATTTAACCTGCTCTTTCTACTAACCCTAAACCTCTTAATAACCATTAATCTAAAATGATGATTTAAAAATAAATCTGTTTTGATATACGGTAATAAAATGATTTTGGATTAAAGGCCATAAAAAAAGGGCAAAAAGCCCTTTTTCCTGATTATTTACCAATCGCTTATTTTCTCTTACGGTGAACCTTGATAGTATCGGCATCTGCCAAAATACGACCACAGTGCTCGCAAATAATAATTTTCAACTTGTCCATGATATCTGCTTGCAATTGAGGAGGAACCACATTGAAACATCCACCACAAGCACCACGATCAATTGCTACTACTGCAAGTCCGTTTTTAGTGCTGTTACGAATACGATGATATGCCTTTAAAAGACGCTCATCTACTTTTTTAGCTTGCTTATCGCTTTGCTTCAAAAGTTTTTCTTCCTCTTCCTGACTTTCTACTACCAGTTTATCAAGTTCACTTTTCTTCTGGGCAAGCATTCCATTTTTAGTATCCAGGTTTGCATGCACCTCATCAATTTCCTGCTGCTTGGTTTTGATTTTGAAATCGGCTTCGCGAATTCTTTTATCCGCCAGTTGAATTTCAAGCTCCTGAAGTTCCAATTCTTTCGAAATGGCATCAAATTCACGGTTGTTACGCACGTTCATTTGTTGATCTTTGTATTTCAAGATCAATTTCTCTGAATCTTTCTTATTCAGCTTGTGCTTTTCAATCTCTTCGTTTACTGAATCAATCTCAGCCTGAAACTTACTGACTCTTTTTTCAATTCCTGCAATTTCATCTTCCAGATCTCTTACTTCATCAGGTAAGTCACCACGTAACTTTCTGAGTTCATCCAGCTCTGAATCTATCTCCTGAAGCTTTGAAAGGGCTTCTAACTTGTCTGCGATTGTTAATTCCATAAACTTTTATACAGCTTTAAAATATGTTGGCTGAATGCCACAGCCCGTTGATATTAATAGTAATAATTGACGGGATTTGTTTTCACCTCCGACAAACAGGACGCAAAATTAGGAAATTTTTTGGAAATAATATCTTGTATTAAATCTTTTGTGAACTGTTCGCTCTCAAAATGTCCTATATCGGCAATAATAATTTTCCCTTCGGCATCAAAGAACTCGTGATACTTGTAATCTGAAGTAATAAACACATCTGCCCGCTGATTAATTGCATCTTTTAATAAAAAACCACCTGAGCCCCCACAAACAGCAATACGGCCTATGTTTTTATTTAAAAGCAGAGTATGTCTTATTACATCCAACTTCATTGTTTCTTTCAAAAATGCCAGAAACTCAGGTTCAGAAATGGGCTGTTTTAATTCCCCTACCATTCCAGCTCCTACATCCTGAAATTCATTTTCTGTTTCAGTCAGGTAATAAGCGATTTCTTCATAAATGTGACCAGCCCGCATACCGGACAGAATTTTATTTTTCAGGTAACTCGGAAATATCACCTCTACCCTATTCTCATCCACCTCTTCATAAACTCCGATTTGTCCCAAATTAGGATTCGAATTGAGGTTTCCTTTAAAGGTACCTTTACCTGCTACCCTAAAACTGCAATTGCTGTAATTACCAATATCGCCGGCTCCGGCTACATATAGTGAATCGAGCAATTTACCTGTATGTTCCACAGGTACAAAAACCACCAATTTCATTAACAATCCAATCTTTGGTGCCAAAATTTTTGCTTTAATCAGACCCAATTTCTCCGCAATTTTTGCATTCACGCCATTTACCACATTGTCCAGATTGGTATGGATTGCATAAATTGCAATATCATTTTTAATCGCTTTAATTACGGTACGTTCTACATAGGTCTTTCCGGTAATCTTTTTTAGACCTTTAAAAATTATGGGATGGTGAGCTATAACCAGATTGTATTTTTTATCAATCGCTTCTTGAATTACATCTTCAGTAACATCTAAGCTTATTACGGCTCCACTTATTTCTGTCTCCGGATCCCCAACCAGTAAACCTGAATTATCATAAGATTCTTGTAAAGAAGGCTGTGCATATGATTCTAAATAATGGCAGATTTCTCTAAGTTTCATTCCTTTTTTTGAAGTAAATTTAGATGAAATAGCGGAATTTAAGTGGAATTTGAACCCATGTAGGCAAATTTTTAAAGGTTCTACTTAAAAAAATAGAAAATAATTAAAATTGCAAGGTTTGAAAATCAGGTTTTTAGGTAAAATTGGGAGATATTTTTACATTATTTTAAAAATTGGTGTTTGTAAAAAAAAAGAATACATCTATCTTTGCACCCACATTTAAGGAAGGCAATTCTGATTATGTAATTTAGTTCTAAAAATATTGGTCTGGTAGTTCAGCTGGTTAGAATACCTGCCTGTCACGCAGGGGGTCGCGGGTTCGAGTCCCGTCCAGACCGCAAGCCTCAACGCAAGTTGGGGCTTTTGTGTTTTATTACAACCCACAATTCTCCTCTGTTTGATGTTTACATTCTTCAAAGCCTAAAAGACCATTATTTTTATATTGGTTACAGCTCTAATATTCAAAATCGATTAGAAAAACATAATAATTCTAAAACAAGCTATACCTCCACCAAAAAACCGTGGAAACTGGTTTACTCCGAAGTGTTTGACCCCAAAACTGAAGCCATTAAAAGAGAAAAATTCATTAAGTCTCAAAAAAGTAAGTTTTTCAATCAAAATATTTTTTTCCTTAAAACCCAACTAATTTGGACCTCATTACGTCTGCTGATTAATGAGCTCTATAATCTTATTAAAAACCAATTATGCATTAATTAAAATATCATTAAGGTGCAAATAGTTAAAAGTTTTTGTTCTGCCTGATTTCAATTATATCGGGCAAAAAGAAAAAGCAATTGAAATTTTAGCAAACCTTTAAAATAATATATTTAACTTTCGACAGTGATCTTTTTAGCTAAAGATTTAAAATACGTGCGAACCTGAATATTCTAAATTTAAAGACGCTGATAAGCCAATTAAACCTTTCTGAATGGTTGAAATTATTAAATTTTCAGAACTGGCAAATCTTCTACTATTTTATAAAAGTAACTTTTAATTATTTACCTGCTAACAGGTTGATAATTACTTATATGTTATTTAAAGAAGGTATGTAAACTATAAATGAAGTTTTTAATAAGAAATATAAAACATTTACACGAAAACTATCAAAACCCGATGATAAAAAAAATACTTAACCAGATTACCTCAACAAGGGCTGCTGGAGTATATCTATTGCTATTTGCATTCTCTATTGGTGCCGCAACTTTTATTGAAAATGATTTCGGTACAAGTTCCGCACAAAGCTTAATATTCAGAAGTACCTGGTTTGAAATTTTACTTTTTCTTTTTGCTGTTACAATACTCGTGAATATCTGGCGATTTCGATTGATTAAACAAAAGAAATGGTCTTCTCTTTCTTTTCATTTGGCCATTATAATAATTCTTATTGGAGCTGCCATTACCAGGTATTTCGGAACCGAAGGGATGATGCATATTCGCGAAGGACAAACCAGCAATATCTATCTTTCTGCTGATAATTACCTGAAATTTAAAGTATTGCAAAATGGCAAGACCTATTCATTTGACGAAAAGGTATATTTTTCAAGTAAAGGCAACAATAGTTTTCATAATTCATACCAGATAGGCAAAAACCTGATAGATATCAATCTGGATAAGTTTATTCCAAATCCAAAAGAAATGGCTACACCGGATCCAAATGGTGTTCCCATGATAAAAGTAGTTATCGCAGGAAATGGAGGCCGGGAAGAATATTTTGTGAAACAAGGCGATAAAGCCCAGATAAACGGTGTGAATTTTAATTTTTCCGATATACCTTCAGCAAATGCTTTTAATGTCATTCTAAATGGAGATTCACTTCAATTCAGCACCGATTCTCCAGTAAATCAAATGGTTATGGCAACTCAACAAGCCTCGTCATTCGAACCAGGCGGCATTCACACATTAATGCTTAGGTCTTTGTATACCGTTGGAATGTCAAACTTTGTAATAGGAGAATTTATTCCCAAAGGCACGGTGGCAATTCTTTCTGACAACCCAAAGATAAAAAACGAAAGTCTGGTTGGACTTGAGATTTCAGTCAATATTAATGGGCAAACACAGAAAACGATGTTAACAGGCCAAAGAGGTGACGAAGGGCAACAAAAAAATCTGGATTTTGGAGATGTGAAAATTGCATTGAGTTATGGTGCTAAAATCGAAAAATTGCCATTTTCGCTTACGTGCAATGATTTTATTTTGGAGAAATACCCAGGTACTGAAAATCCGTCTTCCTATGCAAGTGAAGTTACATTGATTGATCCTCAAAATTCCATTAACCGAGATCAGCGAATATATATGAATAATATTTTGGATTATGGTGGATATAAATTTTTCCAGTCTTCATTCGATCAGGATGAACTTGGTACCTATTTGAGTGTCAATCATGACTTTTGGGGTTCGTTGATTTCATATCTGGGCTATGCAATTCTCACCATTGGTTTGATCATGTCATTTTTTGATAAGAAAGGCCGTTTTTCTTTTCTTGTGAAAAGGATGGGTGAATTGCAGAAAACAGCACTTTTTGGAGGCTTAATTCTACTTTCAAGTAGCTTTCAGAATACCGTATTTGGAAATCCCGCAATCAGTAAAGAACATGCCGCCGCATTCGGGAAACTGGCGATCCAGGACCATAATGGCCGGGTAAAACCGATGAATACTTTTACCGGAGAAATATTAAGAAAAATTGCAAGAAAAGAAAATTTGCTTGATCAAAACTCAGACCAATTGATTCTTGCCATGATTCTTAATCCGGCAGAATGGGAAAGAGCCAAAATAATCCAGGTACCTACTCATCCTCAGGTACAGGCATTATTGGGGACAAACGAAAAAATGCTAAGTTATGCAAACTTCTTTAGTCCTGAAGGTCAATATCTGCTTCAAGAATCAGTACGTTCGGCTCAAACGATGATTCCAAAAGATCAGGGTACTTTTGAAAAAGCAATAATTAAACTGGATGAAAAAGTCAACATTGTAAACATGATTTTCTCAGGAAGTCTTTTTAAAATATTTCCTCAGATAGTGGATCCCACCAATACCTGGATTACACCTGAAGAATTGATGCATGATCACGGCCAATTTCCGGTTAATTCTGAAGCCAAAACATTATTCCAAAATTATATTCAAGCCTTAAGTGATGGAACAAATACGGGTAACTTCAAAAATGCAGATTTTGCTTTAGAGCAAATATCACGTTATCAGAATTTACACGGTGCTGTTATTATGCCCTCTGGCACTAAACTAAAGGCAGAATTATTGTTAAATAAATTAAATGTATTTAATCGGTTAAGAAATTATTACGCTTTGCTTTGCCTCCTCATTACAGGAATATTTCTTTTTGTTACCATAAAGAAAAAAGGTAAAAAAGCAACCTATACCAAATATGCTTTTTATGCCATGGCGACTGGTTTTGCATTCCATACAATTGGTTTGGGCTTACGTTGGTATATTTCCGGTAGAGCCCCCTGGAGTAATGGCTATGAATCCATGATATATATTGGTTGGACTACCATGTTGGCTGGCACTTTATTTTCAAAAAAATCATTGGGTGGGCTCGCCGCTACGGCAACACTTGCTGCCACCATACTTTTAGTAGCAAGCATGAGCTGGCTTGACCCCGAAATTACACCACTTGTACCAGTTCTTAAGTCTTATTGGCTAACTATTCACGTATCGCTTGAGGCAGGAAGTTATGGCTTTTTGATGCTTGGTGCGGTTATTGGAATGCTCAATTTACTTTTGATGATTTTTATCAATGATAAAAATAAAGAAAATATTACCCGGTCAATTAAAGAACTTACCACCATCAGTGAAATCACCCTTTTGGCAGGCCTCACAATGGTCAGTATAGGCACATACCTTGGAGGTGTTTGGGCCAATGAGTCCTGGGGAAGATACTGGGGTTGGGATGCCAAGGAAACATGGGCACTTGTAACAATACTTGTATATGCTTTTATATTACACATGCGGTTTATACCTAAATTACAAAGTATTTATGCTTTCAATTTTGCATCACTCTTTGGATTTGCAACAGTGATAATGACCTATTTTGGTGTAAACTATTACTTGTCTGGTCTGCATTCTTATGCGGCTGGTGACCCAGTACCGATACCGCCTTCCGTGTATTATACCGCTTTAATTTTAAGCATTTTAAGTGGGACAGCTTATTATAAATACAAAAAAACAATGGCATAAATTTTGTAAAAAAGAAAGATATTCCTTGTGTGTAAAACCCTTTAAAGTGCCAGAGGCATTTTAATTACGACCATTTTAAAATGACTAAAACTGCCCATAAAATTTATATTGGCACTATGGTATTAATTATAGTTGCAGTAACTGTCTACCTGTTTTTTACCGGATTGCCTTATTACCAAACCTCAATTGAAGAACGATTTTATCATCCTGACCATAAATCACTGAAACCAAGCGGAGCTTTAGGTCATGGTATGGGCATATTAGGGACTTCCTTAATTATTATTGGCGTTTTTGGCTATCAGGCTAGAAAATACATGAAATCACTTTCCAAAATCTGGCTACTGAAACATTGGCTTGAATTTCACATCTTCCTTTGTACACTTGGTCCAATACTGGTACTTTTTCATACTTCCTTTAAGTTTGGCGGTTTGGTATCGATCAGTTTCTGGAGCATGGTAGCAGTGGTAGCAAGTGGCGTAATAGGCCGATTTATATATCTTCAGATTCCCAGAACTATTCAAGGTCGGGAATTGAGCTTACAAGAAATCCAAGGCATCAAGTCAAATATATCCTTCAAAATGGAAGATGAAATAAGTGCCGATAAAATTGAAGAAATACTGGCACTTACAAAACGTGCAGATAGCAAGAATAGCATGACCAAACAATACTTGCTGGATTGGCAATTAAAGGGAAAAATAAAAAAGCAATTAATAAATTCCCATGTGTCGGGTAAAAAGCTTAAAAGTGTTATGAATATGGTGAGCGAAGAACTCAACATGAATCGTAAAATTGAAAGATTGGTGATTATGCAGAAACTTTTTCATTACTGGCATGTGATTCATCTTCCTTTTGCCATTATCATGTTGGTTATCATGATCATACATGTAGGGGTTACACTTGCTTTTGGTTATAAATGGATATTTTAATACAGAAATGAATACCGAGGAAATATTAATTTATGGGGTTGGCCTTTTGCTCTGTGCATTGGTTATATTTCTATACCTGTTTATAAAAAACAAGAAATCGAAAAAAGTAGAAAAAAAAATTGAGAAAGCGAAGGAAGAAGGCATTTACGAACCAGTATCTCTCTATCCGTTTATCGACCCAAATATTTGTATTGGTGGTGCCGCCTGTGTGCATGCCTGCCCGGAAAAAGATATAATAGGCATTGTAAAAGGTAGAGGCGAATTAATTAATGCTTCCAATTGCGTGGGTCACGGGGCCTGTTTTCATGCCTGTCCCATTGAAGCTATTTCCTTAAAAATCGGAACGGAAAAAAGAGGAGTGGATTTACCGCATATAAATCAAAATTTCGAAACCAATATCAAAGGAATCTTTATTGCCGGAGAATTGGGCGGAATGGGACTAATAAAAAACAGTGTTGAACAAGGAAAACAAGCAACTGATAATATTCGTCATTCGATAGATCAAAATCACTCGGCAGAATACGACATTGTAATTATTGGCTCCGGTCCAGCTGGTATCTCAGCTTCCTTAAGATCAAAAGAATTCGGTTTGAAAGCTGTAACCCTTGAGCAAGACTCACTTGGCGGCACAGTTTATAAT
>JAHEBN010000028.1 GCA_024645245.1 Jiulongibacter sp.
GTGCCCTTATCTTTGGCAGGTGCCAGCATTACCGACATACTGTATTCGGTGCCCAGCGACCAGGACTTCATCTTCATCTCCCTTTTCCAGGTTGGCCTCACGATCTGAATGGTCATCTCCGATGTATTCGATTTTCCCCGCATTTTATCGTCGGCTTTGGCAATTATTTCAGCAGCACTCTGGGCAAAAAGTTTGGGTGCAACCAGAAGAAAAACAAGAACTAACTTTTTCATAATGAGGTGTTTATAAATTTTCAAGCTGATATTTCTTTTTAATGGCTTTTACCACTTTTTCCAAATGTTCTTCGTCTTCGGTGGTGAGGTACTGCACAGCCATTCCGTCCATTGCGGCACCTATTATGTATATTTCCGTTTCTGCGTCCGGTATGCCGGCAGCGTTTAGTTTCTCCAGAAAAACAGGGAGCATCTGGCCTATTTTTTCTTTGGCAATTTTCTTGATTATCGGGTGGCTTTCTTTTTGTAGTCCCAATGAAGTCATCAGGATATTAAACTCCTTTTCAGTTCGTAAATATTCTACCGTAAAATCGATCATTTTAGACAACATTTTGCGGGCATCGGGTTCCATCATCAATTCCACATACAAGCCTTGCATTTCGTCTACGGTCTGTATAATTACCTTTTCCAAAAGATCATCTTTGGACTCAAAATAGTTATACATGAGCCCTTTTGAAATACCCGCCTCTTTGGCTATCTGGCTAATGCTGGTATTGGCAAAACCATACGTGCCAAAAAGCTTAAGTGCTGTATTTATGATTTTTTTGCGGCTTTCGGCTCTTACTTTTTCTAATTCTGTACTACTTTTTGGACTCATTTTTATTTTTATGACTGAACGGTCGGTCAAAAGTAAAATGAAAAAGAGTATTTGTCAAGTTTTTTTTCGAAAATTTTGGAATTAGTCTTGAAATGAGCTGTTTATAGCGGACTTGAAAACTGTTAATTCAACCACCAAATACTAATATTGAGTAAAGAGGCAAAGCTTACCCAGAGTAAATAGGGGATATTCATCCATCCGGCGGGTTTATAAATTCGAGTAAAATGACGAATCATTAAAAATATGGCTACCCACATGGCTGCGATGTTGATAAATGCCAGAAGTGGATTATGGAAGTAAAAAAATAGGAAACTCCAGGTGAAGTTGAGAAGCATCTGCAAACCCCAAAGCTGAAATGCTTTCTTACGAATCGTACCTTCGGAATGGGTCCAAACCAGATAGAGTGATATACCTAAGAGTATGTACATTGTGGTCCAAACAGGAGCAAAAAGCCAGTTTGGCGGATTAAAAAAGGGTTTGTTTAAACCTGCATACCAGGTAGGAATATTTTGCGAAGTAACATATCCAGCGATACCACCCAAGGAAAGTGGGATAAAGAGTGAAATGAGCAGTTTTACGAATTTATTCACGACAAAGATGTTTTAATTAAAACCGGTTATCGCCACATTTGTTTGTTACGAGTAAACTATTCTCTTAATCTTTTCAATACGGAAAGCCTCCCCGAAAAAGCTACTCACCACTAAATCTAAAACATATTCCTGGGTTTCCGGGTCGAGTGACTTCAGTTCGTCTGCCTGTACAAAAACCTGCTCTTTTTCCAATTCAATTTTCCAGTTTTCGGGATATACGAACAACGGGTCGAGGTTATTATCGTAGATTTTTAAAGGCTCGAGCAGGGTATTTGCGGGCTTGGCGTAATGCCATTCCCAATGCGGCATATTCGGGGCAACACGTACAATATCTCTTGTTTTTTGCAAAGAATCGGCATTTCGGTTGGGAGAAATGATCAGAGCGTAAGTTTTCATTTCACCAGGGGTTATTTCCCATGTGAATTTCCCAAGTTCAAGAATTTTACGGTCGAAATGTTCTTTTAACTCGGCTTGTTTCTCCGGCGAGCCTTCGCCAAGTACGCGTCGGATCAGCACATCATTTTTCAGTAACCACCTCCAAAACTTATCTACTGCCTGATCCATAATCGCTTTTTCTTGTAAAGCTATCAATTATCGGGTTGTATCAACTTATTTTTTAATAAGCTTTCTTGCGACCAGTCCATATATACGATGGGTACAGAGTAAATTTCCGGTAAATCGGCGTGGTATTTCTCCTGAATTCCCAGGTTGATTTCATTAAAAAGTGTGGCACGGGTGATACAAGATAGTTTATGTACTTTTTCAGTCTCAATGCGGTCTTTTTTCAATCTGGAGCGGTTTCTGTTCCAATCTATTTCCAGTGAAGATGCATATTTCTGTATAAGAATCCAGTCGGCGATTTCTTTTATTCTTTCGGTATCTGTGTCTAAAATATTCAGGAAAATCATAGCTTTTTTATTTTAAATGTTTTCTGCGAATGCTGCAGCTGCCCATTGCTGTTTATACCAGGCTTTTATGAATTTTATTCGTGTTTCTTGTTCTTTTTTTAGGTTATCCAGTAGTTTATTTTCACGGCTGTTGATCAGGAAAAGGCTGCTTTCACCTTGTTGAAATTTAAATTCTTCGTTGCTCAATAGGCGTTTATAATTATCCGACATAGTACTTACTAAAATCAATTGATTTTGAAGTACTTCCAATTCCCGGATTTGGGTTCTTATTTTGTTTTCTATATCCCATTTTTTCTGATCGTATTGCCAAACAGACTCCTGTATTTTTAATTTGGCCAGATTGAATTCTCCACGTCCTTCACGCAGTGCAAGGGGGATTTTGAAATCAAATCCAAATTTATAATTATTGTTAAAAGGTTGATTAAAAGTATTTTCAAAACGATAGGCGTCTTTTCCAAGTAAGTTTAGTTTTAAGTTAGCCTTAGGTAAAAGATATTGAAACTTCAAATCCTTGTTTACTTTCAAGGCTTCTATTTTTAAGAAATATTGCTTTAAATCGGGGTGGTTTAAAACCAGAAAATTAAGATCGGAGTCCTGAATTTTTGTTGCAATGAAATTCCGGAAAATGTCTAAGCCGGGAATGATGCCCGACTGTGGCAAAGCTGGCTTTCCGGAGTCATTCCATAGGTATCTGCCTAGGTCAACTGTTGCCAGAGCAAATGCGAGGTCGGCTTCATTTTTTTGTAGCTGAATATTTTGCAATTGTGTGTAAGCTTCCAGGGTGTCCATCATAGATCTATCGCCATTTTCAAAAGCATTTTTGATCAGCAAAAACCTTCTTTCGGCATTTTCCAGGTTATTGGAATATATGTTCTGAATGGCATAGGTGCCTGTCCACTCCCAATAAGACCCGAGAGCATCCAATACCAAATCATTCAACATACTTCTACGTACCTCATCCGACTGTTGTCTGTAAATCTCGGCTTTTCTTAACTCGGCACGTTCTTTGTCCAAAAGCAAACCCTGTAAAATCGGCATTTCGATCCCCAGATAAGTCATGCTGCCGTTTGTGAGTTCGGGATTCAGGTAATATCCGCTTGATTTTTCTATACCAGTCTTTACCGTAAGCCCTAAACGTGTCTGAATCTTCAACTCCGGGTTTAGGTGATTAAAATAGTTGACGCCATCGAATGTTTTGTTTTCATTGCTAAATTGAAATATCGGATCAAACGCCCCTTTACTGGCTAGTACAGAACTTTGAGCTTGAATTAGTTTCAAATCCGCCTGTCTAGCCATGGGATGATTTTGATATACCAAATCCAGAAAAGCATCAGGATTCAGTATATCTTGAGCCAAGGCCGGGCCCGAGATCAAAATAGCGATATAAAATTTTAGAATTTTCATTTTTTCTTTTCTTTGGAGGACGAAATTCCTGTACCAGCCAGGTAGTATTCCGGTGGGAAACCATTAATATTTCGCCATAATTCATAATAAATAGGTACATCTTTCAGCAAGGCAATACCATTGGCACCACCCCCGATTCGTAGCCTTTCGGGCCATTTATCCTCGGACGTATCTTCAGCTACCAGTATTCGGAATTTACCATTCTGACTTACTGAAGTTTCTACTGCGGACACCACTCCACCAAAGGTACCAAAACTGCCATTTGGCCAGCCGCTGAAAATAATCGCAGGAAAGCCATCGAATACAAAACGCACTTTTTGACCGGCACTTACCAATGGTAAATCCATAGGTTCGATAAACAGTTCAACCGCTTTTCCGCTCATTTGAGGTACGATTTCTGCAATCATTTCTCCTTCTTTAATCATTTCACCTATACCGGCTTTTCGGGCTTTGGTTATTTGTCCGCTCTGAGCGGCCGTTACAAAATACAATTGCTGGCGTGCATCGTAATTAGCCAATTGATTTTCCAACTTGTACACATCGGCCTCGGTACTGGTAGAAGCCGAAATACTGCTGAATTTATCGCCCTCAGCCTTAGCAATCTTATCGGCATATTCCTGAACGGCACCGTTTTTCTCAATTTCCAGGTTTAGGAGTTCTTGTCTGTTTTGGTTAAGTTTGTTAGAATACGTGGTTACTTTGGCTTTCCCATCCTGAAAATTCACCCTTCTTTTTTCAAATTCAGTCAGTGAAATGGCACCGTTAACAAGCATAGTTTGGGCAGCTTCAATTTGCCGGCTATAAGCCAATAGAGCATTATTTGCCGCAGCTAAATCGGCACTGTCACTGGAAATTTTCAATCTCTGTTGGTTTATTTTATTGTCCAATGATAGTAACTTTAGTCTGCGGGAGCTTTTTAGTGCCTCTATTTGTAAATCGGCTGTCGAAGCTTTTCCTTCATAGGCATCTATGCTTTGTTTTTTTGCCTCTATTTGTTGGCGGGTTCTTTGAAGTAATATAGGATCAAAATATTCGACTTTTACCTCGCCTAGCTGTAAAATGGTATCGCCTTCTGCTACAAAATCACCCTCTTTCACGTGCCACTTCACGACACGCCCCGGTATAACGGTAGTTATTTCCTGCGGGCGATCTTCCTGCCTCAGTGTGGTTACATATCCTTTAGCCCGGATATTTTGCGTCCAGGGTAAAAAAGCCACAACCACACTGAAAATCAGCAGGCCATAGAACCAATATTTGAGTTTGCTTTTGCGATTAATCAGGTAAATATTACCAATGGACTCGTAATTATTTTTGTCCTTTAAATCTTCTAAGGTACTGTTTAAAAATGTTTTCATCAGATTTCGTTTTTAAGTTGAAGCGTGTGATTAAAATTGACCTGTCCAATGTTTTGGCTGCCTGTGATAATTACAGTGCTTCCTTTGGCTTTGATGTAATTAAGTACATTTTCCATTTCTTCCTTATTTAGATAACGGAAAGGCTCATCCAGTAGAATAAGAGCACTTTTACCGATCAAAGCACGGCTTAACAATATGCGATGTTTGGTAGATGCAGGTAACCTTTTACCCAATGGATCGATAGAAGTTTCTAAACCTTTTTCGCTATTTTGAATGAAAGGCAAAAGGCCGGTTACACGAGCTATTTCCAGTATTTCACCAGGTTTAATCCCGTTCTGGTCGAGGCAGATGTTTTTTTGCAAAGTTTCTTCAAAAATGTCCTGTTGGCCCATTAGAATTCCTGTTTGATTGCGAATCCAGGTGGTATCGTAGTTTTTTAATGGTAATCCATTTATAAGAATTTGTCCACTGAAATTTCGGAAAGCTCCACTCATTAATCTCAGAATCGTAGTTTTGCCTGATCCGGATTCACCACTTATGTGCATCCAATCACCCGGATTAAGGCGGAAATTTATTTCGGGCAACAGGTTTTGCTGGGCATGTAAATAATTGTATTTCACATTTCGGAATTCCATTTCAAATGCATCTGCCGTGTACACCGGATTATGACTTCCGCTTTCTTCCAGAGCGGCATTGGCCACTTTATTTAACTTTTCTACTGCTGTCAGAGCTTCATATACCTGATCCATATTTGTTATCAATTTTTCGATGGATGAAATTATAGAAATGATCACAATGTCGGATGCGATAAACTGTCCAATGTTTATTTGCTGATTTACCAATAAGGATACACCCAATATTAGCATGGCCGCTGTAATCAATAGTTTAAAAGCAATCAGGCTCCAATATTGAATTTTAAGAATACGGAAATGCTCATTTCTGGCTTGAAGAAAGCCTCCCGTGAGATTATCGGTTTTTTGTAAATGAAAACTGGCATTGCGGCTGTATTTGAAAGTTTTAATACTACGGGCCATCTCCTGAAGCCAGGCTGCAATCTTATATTTATAGTCACTTGTAAGTAAGGAAGTGCTGAAACCGGCATTGGAAGTATAGCGGATGATTAAAACCACTATCAATAGTAATACAATACCAAAGGCAATAAATAAAGGATGATAAAAGGATAGTAGAATAGTACCCAGCAAAATCTGGAAGACTGCTGCCGGAATATCAATCAGAAGCTTCCGCAAGCTTTTTTGTAAAGTACTTATATCGAAAAAGCGATTTACCAATTCCGGAAGGTAATAGGCATCCAGTTTTTCAATATTTAAACCGGGAAGCCGGCGACCAAACTCCAGAGCATACCGTACAAATAGTTTTTGCTCCACTTTTTCGATTAACTCTAATTGCCTTACCTGAAGCAGGCCATTAAAAAAAGTACCTACCAAAACCAGTGCGATTAAAATGATAATAGAGGTAGAAATAGAAGCCGCCATCACAAAACTAATGATGCTTTGTATTCCCAATGGTAACGAAAGTGAAAGTATTCCTGCAAAAATAGAATATAGATATATGGCTGATATGTCCTTATTATCAAGCTTTAATAAGTCCAAAATCTTGCCTAATGCCTGACCAATATTGTTTTTTTCTTTCATGTATTTCATTCAAACTTTCGCAAATATATAAATACTTTTAAATATAATAGTAATACTATCAAAAATATTAATAAAAATTTTATTGTTAATATTAATACTTTTACATTTGCTTAATATTTAAAATTAGATGCAGTTAAATTTTAGTGTTAAGCTTAACGAGAAGCTATATTTAAGAGACCCGGAAAGGTCGGATTTGGGCAAGCAAATAATTACTGCCGGCATCAAAATGGTTTATGAAATAGGTTATGAGCAACTGACTTTCAAAAAACTGGCGGCCGCTATTCCTACCACGGAGGCGACTATTTACCGGTATTTTGAAAATAAGCACAAGCTGCTTATTTATCTGGTCGATTGGTATTGGGCTTATATATCTTTTCAAATTATATTCCATTTGAATAATCTCACCAATGCGGAAGATAAAATAAAAAAGATAATAGATCTTTTAGTCTGGGAAGATAATGCCTCTGAATTTGCCGTTGACCTGGATCAAAAAGCACTTTATTATATAAGTATAGCCGAAGGGAATAAAACATACCTTTCTAAAGATGTAGATGAAAACAACCGGGAAATGTTTTATAAACCCTATAAAGACCTGGTTCAGCTGATAGCCGATATTTTTAAAGAATATAATCCGGATTATAAATACCCTCGTTCTTTAGCCAGTTCATTGGTTGAAACTTCACATTTTCAGTACTATTTCATGCAGCATTTACCCCGTCTTTGCGATTTTTCCGATCAGAAAGACCCAAAGGAAATTGAGGAATTTCTGGAAAATATGGTTTTTGGAGCTTTGAATCAACAGGCCTAATTCATCTTTACAATGGTGACTCCATGCCCGCCGCGATCGGCATGTTCATCTTCCATACGGCCCACTTGTTTGTAGTTTTTGAGATGAGTTCGTACCAAATTCCTTAATATTCCATCGCCTTTTCCATGTACAATGCGTATTTCCGGATAGCCGAGCATTATGGCATCGTCGATGAGGTTATCCAGATCAATAATAGCTTCTTCTCCGCGTTTTCCTCTGATATCCAGATTAAAACTGAAATTAGCCATTTTCTCATTCATGTCGATTCCACTCATGGCTACTTTCACTGCCGACTTTTGAGCCGCTTTCATTTCTTTTTTGCTCACTGCCTCCAGCCTGTTGAGTTTGACATTGGTTTTTAGCTGACCTATTGCCAGTTCGGCGTCTTTATCACGTAGTGCAACTACTTCCCCAATAGTTTCTTGTCCTTTTATCCGCACAAAAGAGCCAATGCTGATGTCTTTTTCGCTTTTCTCCCATTCTTCGGGCACTTTTATTATGATCTTTTTGGGAGTTTGGGGAATTAATTCTTTTTTGTCAAATACCTCAAGCTCCTCGCGGGCTTTTTGCGTAACGGTCTTTTCAGCAGCACTTTCCTTTATCTCCCGTATGGTTTTTTCAATTTTCTTGTTGGCCTCTTTTAGCAATTCTTTTGCCTGTGATTTGGCTTCGTTTATGATTCGCTTTTGCTCCGAATCCAGAAAATCTTTCAATCCATTGTATTGCTCCATTCGCTCTTTTAGTTCCCTGGTATTCAGGGAAAACTCACGGTTTTTTTCGCTGAAAACTTTTTTCTCAATCTCCAGCTCTTTCAGCATTTTTTCGAAATCCACTTGTTGGGTGCCGAGTTTCCGTTTTGCATTTCTGATCAGATGCTCGGGTAAACCAATCTTTTGGGCAACCTCCAAAGCGAACGAACTGCCCGGCTTTCCCATTTCTAATTCATAGAGAGGTTCAAGCTCGGCGGCGTCAAATTTCATGGCACCATTAACAAGTCCGGGGTTTTTATCAGCAAAAATTTTGAGGTTGGTATAATGCGTATTAATCACTCCGAGGGCTTTCGATTTTACCAAATGTTCCAAAATTGATTCGGCAATCGCTCCACCCAGATTGGGCTCAGTGCCTGTACCGAATTCATCGATCAGAAAAAGCGAAAAGCGATTCGCGTGATTGATGAAATAATTCATATTGGTGAGGTGGGAACTATAGGTACTCAGGTCATTTTCAATACTTTGCTCGTCACCAATGTCGATAAATATATTTTTAAATATCCCAATTTTAGAGTCTGGTGAAACCGGAACTAAAAGGCCGCATTGGGCCATGTATTGGATCAACCCGATTGTTTTCAGCATCACCGATTTTCCACCTGCATTGGGACCGGAAACAATGAGAATTCTTTTTTCGGAATCCAAAGTAACTTTTAATGGGATAGTAGGTTTGCCCATTTTTTCATGTGCCAGGTACAAAATCGGGTGTTTGGCATTGTTCCATTCCAGGGTACGATCTTCTACCAAAAGAGGAGAAGTGGCTTCTATTTTCAGGGCGAAGTTTGCTTTTGCCCTAATAAAATCCATGATTCCCAACATGAAATAAGCTTTACGTAATTCGGGCACCATGGGTCTGATGGTGGATGTAAGCTTTTCCAATATTCGGATAATTTCCCTTCGTTCCCGAATTTCCAGATCCCGGATTTCGTTATTGGCTTCGAGCACCTCTCCTGGTTCTACGAATGCCATCTGCCCTGTAGCCGACTCGTCGTGAACAAATCCTTTCAACTTTCTTTTATGCTCTGCTAATAAGGGGATTACCAGTCGACCATTTCGTACGGTAATGCTCATTTCGTCGCCTATCCAACCAGAGTTTTTAGCCATTTTGTAAATGCGATCGAGTGTACGACGAACCGCATTCTGCTCCATGGTAAGCTTTTTCCTGATTTCGGCAAGATCAGGAGAAGCATTATCGCGTACCTGCCCGCGTTCGTCGATTATACGATCAATTTGTGCGGTAAGTGAACTGATTTCTTCCACAATCTGGGCTGTTCCGGCAACTACTTCCCGTAAAAGCGGGTATTGCCAATCTTCTTTTTTCTCAAAAAAACGTACGATCTGAATGATGGTAACCAGCGAAAGTTTGAGATCAAAAAAGTCTTCCGTATCGAGATAGCTTCCCTGTATTTCGGCACGGGATAGCGACTCGCTTACATCCAGGTAATTTTGATTGGGAAATGAAGAACTGTCTGTTTGAAGAATCAGTTTAAACTCAGCAGTCTGACCTATTAGCTTTTTTACCTGATCGTAATTGTCTGAAAATCGTATTTTATCGACAAAAGCCCGACCCAGGTTACTGCTGCAGTTTTCCAACAGCAAATCCCGAATCTTATCAAAACCGACCTTTTGTTCTATGTTTTTGGGGTATAGCATTCAATCTTAAATTGGATGCAAATTTAGTGGATTTTGATTGCATCGGGGCAATTAAAAATTAGAAGAGGAAATTATAGTATGACCATTTTGTTTAGTGTCTTTCATTTTTAGAAAAACCAAAACTAATTGATCATTTATCACTTTTACTTTTTCGTTCAAAACTCCCCCGTTAAAAGCATCACCAAAGTACAAGCTTCGAAAGCATCCACACCTTTATCTTTGAGTTTTACCATCAATTCCTGATTTTCGGCTCCGGGATTAAATATCACTCTTCTGGGATGTAAATTCAAAAGGAAATCTTCATATTCCACCTGATTATCGGCCCCTAAATACATGGTAACAGTATCAATATTTTCGATTCCTTCAATGGAATTCTGTATGGAAACGCCTTCCACAGCACCTTTCTTTTTGCCAACTAAAACCAATTCATGCCCCTTTCTATTTAACCTTTGAGCAACAAAATAGGCGTATCTGCCGGGATTGGTAGAAGCTCCTAAGATAAGCGTTTTCATTTCTTTTAAAATTATACAGTGAATTAACAAAGAGTCAGATTAATTGGTTTAACATCTTGTTTCTAAAAGCCCCGGGACTCACCTGAAATCTTTTTATAAATTGCCTGTTAAAATTTGAAATATTATTAAAACCACATGAATAAGCAATATCAGTTATGCTTTGTTCAGCATTCTTAAGTAAAATACATGCCTGATTAATTCTTATGTCATTCAAAAAATCTATAAATGTTTTACGTGTTCTTTGTTTAAAATATTTGCAAAAAGCATTGGGTGTCATGTTGATAAGCCTGGCTATTTCTTCCAGTTTGATACTTTCCTGATAATGCGTCATTACATAATCAAAAACCTTATTTATTCGCTCAAAAGTTATTTCTTTCGGGTGTTTGCTGATATTTCCTGAACTTATATATTCTAAATTTTTATGTTCCGGAATTTCGCTAAGAAAAAAAAGCAATGCCACAATTTGCTTATAACCAGTTGACTTTTCGATTTGCTCAAGACATGAAATCAGATTTAAATCTTTCAGTTTTAGACACTTTTGGAATACCGAAATATAGGTAAACAAATTTGACCCTTCAGGTAAATTTCTGATACAGTTTTCAATCAGATTTTTCGTAAAAAAAATAGTTGTGGCTACACTTTTTAACTTATTCGCCTCATAATAAATGCCATCGCTACGAAATACATGAGGGATGTTTTCTCCAATTACAAAAATATCACCGGGTTCAAAATTGGTAAATCCATCACCTGCGAAGATCGTACCCGTACCCGATACAATATAGGTTATTTGAAAGGCTGAATGAAAATGTAGGATATCGTAAAAGTGAGATTGATTTTCTTTCTGAATAAATACAGACAGTTTATCGGTTTGAGGTAATGGGAAATATTTCGGGTCCATAGTTGTATTTTACTATCCTTAAAAGTAAGATAAAATAATATAAATGGATAATATAGTATACAAAGTGATTAAGATTTAAACCTGAAATTGAAATTAGAATGATGAAATTTGCGTATCGAAATCAAACAATAGTATTATGAAACCAACCTGGGAAGGAGTTTATCCGGCAGTTACAACAAAATTTAACGATGACCAGAGTTTAAATTTGCCACTATTTCAAGAAAGTATTGCGAAACAAATAGATGCCGGAGTGCATGGGATAATAGTATGCGGCTCACTTGGCGAAAACGGTTCACTTACCAGAGCCGAAAAAATCGCCTTATTGAATGCCGCAAAAGAAACAATTGCTGGAAAAGTGTCCTTGATCATGTGTATTGCCGAATGCATAACAGCTGAGGCAATTTCATTTGCCCGGGAATGTGAGCAAAATGGGGCAGAAGGCTTTATGATGTTACCTCCCATGCGTTACAAAGCAGATGAAAGAGAAACCTTGCATTACCTCAATAAAGTCGCCGATTCTACAAATTTGCCGGTAATGTTATACAATAATCCGCTTGCTTATGGCAATTTTATTAGTATACCGATGTTCCGGGAATTGGCCGCAAATTCACATTTCGAAGCCATGAAAGAAAGCACAGGCGATGTGCGATATCTTACTGATATTATCAATGAATTGGGCGATCGCTATAAGATTCTTTCAGGGGTAGATGACTTGGCGATGGAAAGCCTGGTGATGGGTGCCGATGGTTGGGTTGCCGGGCTTGTGGTGGCTTTTCCTAGTGAAACAGTCGTTATTTATGAGCTCATCAAGCAAAACCGAATTGCCGAAGCCCGTGAAATTTACCGCTGGTTTTTTCCATTGCTGCATCTCGATATAGGAAACAAGTTTGTGCAAAATATCAAATTGGCCGAAGCACTTACCGGCATGGGCAGCGAGTTGGTACGCGAACCCAGATTAAATCTGGCTGGTGAAGAGCGGCAGAAAGTTTTGGATGTGGTGGCAAAAGCTTTAGAAAACAGGCCGGTTTTGCCTCAAATTTAATTTTGTTCTTTATTTTTATAATATAGAATATTTCGTAGATTTCAATTTTGTGATAACTTTGTAATTACATACTTAATTAATAATGGAAGTTGCAGTTGTAAAAATAGGAAACTCAAAAGGGATAAGATTGAGTAAAACATTACTGGAAAAATACGACATAAAAGGGAGTGTAAACTTAATCTTAGAAGATGATCAGATAATAATCAAGGCCCTTTCAAAACCAAGACAAGGATGGGGAGAAGCATTTAAACAAATGAATGATAATAGAGATGATCATTTATTGATGGATGATGTATTTGAAGATGAAAACCTCGAAGAATGGACTTAAGCCAATATAATGTAATTCTGGTAAATCTGGATCCAACAATTGGTAGTGAAATTAAAAAAACACGCCCCTGTATAATTATTTCTCCGGATGAGATGAATAAATACCTGAATACACTGGTAGTTGCACCAATGACAACCAGTTTAAAAAAATACCCGACCCGTGTTCCAATTCTTCATAATAAAACGCAAGGATTTATCGCTCTGGATAAGATTCGAATCATTGATAAACAGCGTGTAGTGAATAGTTTTAATAAAACTTCGTCAAAAACTATTCAACAAATTAAGGCAGTTTTAAAGGAAACCTATATAGATTAATAATATGAAGGATTCAGCTGTTGAATTAGACGTTTCCGCTCTTTTTAAGGTTCAAAGATTAAAAGGTCGTCATTTTTATTGCATAGATGCCCATACCTGCGGCAATCCTGTACGTCTGGTTGCTCATGGCGGACCGGCATTAGAAGGGGAAAACATGTCGGAAAAAAGGCAGCATTTTTTGAAAGAATACGACTGGATTCGAAAAGGGCTGATGTTTGAGCCTCGGGGGCACGATATGATGTCGGGCAGTATTCTGTATCCAGCCCATAATCCTGAAAATGACATTGCCGTATTGTTTATTGAAACCAGCGGGTGCCTACCTATGTGTGGACACGGCACTATTGGCACCATTACCATCGGAATTGAATATGGCTTGATAAAACCCAAAGTACCCGGTAAAGTAAGAATGGAGGCTCCTGCCGGCTTAGTGTTAATAGACTATAAGCAAGATGAAAACGGCAAAGTGAAAAGTGTCAAACTCACCAATGTACCCTCTTTTTTGGCTGCCGAAAAGCTGGAAGTCCAATGTCCGGATATAGGTAAATTATATGTAGATGTGGCTTATGGCGGAAACTATTATGCGATTGTAGATGTACAGGAAAATTTCCCGGGCTTAGAGCTTTTTTCTGCCGGACAGTTAATTGCCTGGGCAGGTGAATTAAGAACGCGATTAAATCAAAAATATACTTTTGTTCATCCGCTCAACCCAACAATTAATGGTTTAAGCCACATTGAATGGACAGGTAAAACCACAGATCCAAATTCAACAGCTCGTAACGCCGTTTTTTACGGCGACAAAGCCATTGACAGATCACCATGCGGCACTGGCACTTCAGCAAGAATGGCCCAATGGGCGGCTCAGGGAAAATTAATAGAAGGTCAGGAGTTTGTTCATGAAAGTATTATCGGAAGCAAATTTATCGGTACAATAGAAGGTCGTACCCAAGTTGGTGAGTTTGAGGCAATAATACCCGGAATTGAGGGATGGTCAAGGATTTATGGCGAAAATCTGATTACAATTGACCCAGATGATGATCCCTATGCGGGCGGCTTTCAAGTGGTTTAAATCGGGAAAAGAATAATGTTAACATGAAAATACACATTATAGGATCTGGTATTATAGGTTTGTTTTCAGCCTATTACCTAAATAGTGCAGGTTTCGAAGTAATGCTAATCGACCAAACTGACGGTTCAGATGGCTGTTCTTACGGCAATGCCGGAATGATCGTTCCCAGCCATTTTATTCCCTTGGCTGCACCGGGCATGGTTGAAAAAGGCATTCGCTGGATGTTTGATTCGCAGAGTCCTTTTTATGTAAAACCCCGACTAGATTGGGCCATGTTTCATTGGGGACTAAAATTTTTGCAGTCGGCAAAACAGAAGAAAGTGAATCAGGCCATGCCGGTACTGCGGGATTTGGGACTTTTGAGTAAACACCTTTATCAGGAGATTTCTGCAATTAATACCCTGGATTTTGGATTTGAGCAAAACGGGCTTTTGATGCTTTGTAAAAAAGAAGAGACGCTTGAAGAGGAAGTGGAAACAGCACATTTGGCCAATGCTTTGGGAATAGAGGCCAAAGTTTTGAATAAAAAAGAAATAGATTTATTGGAACCGGAGGTTAAACCAAATGTAGTCGGCGGTGTGCTATTTACAGGAGATACCCATTGCATGCCCAATTTATTGGTCAAAAACCTGAAAGCCCATTTAAAAGCAAATGGCGTTGCATTTTTGAATAATTGTACAGTAAAAAATGTAAAATTGGTGAATGGATTTGTTAAAAAGCTGGAAGTAATTCAAAATGAGGAAAACAAAAGTCTGGAAGTAGATCAGGTAGTTTTAGCAGCTGGCAGCTGGTCCGAAATGGTTTCCCATTTATTTCAATTGACTATTCCGGTACAAGCCGGAAAAGGCTATAGTTTTAATGTAAATCAACCGAAAGGAAAATACGTAAAAATTCCTTCCATTCTTTTGGAGGCCCGTGTGGCAGTAACACCATTTCAGGATCAGATTCGCTTTGGCGGAACTATGGAATTGGGCGGAATTAATAACCAATTAAACTTAAACCGGGTAAAAGGCATCGTAAATGCGGCAAATGAATTTTACCCCGATTACAATCTGGAAATGCCGGCCGAAGGAAAAATCTGGCAGGGACTGAGACCCTGCTCACCTGATGGCTTACCCTACATTGGCCGAAGCAGAAAAATTAAAAATTTAATAGTAGCCACTGGTCATGCGATGATGGGAATTAGCCTCGCTCCGGCTACAGGAAAAATGGTTTCGGAAATAGCTGAGGGTCAAGTAGCCTCTGTTTCGTCGACTTTGTTAGACCCCGAAAGGTTTGATTGAGCAAACTTGTTTAGCTACATTTGAGTTTTACTTCAAAGAGAATAAAACAATCAAGTGAAGCTACGCCATCATTGGGTCGATTTTATAGACAAACTTCTGATTATCCGATCGGAGTCGGTTAAAAGACTGGAAAGGATTCTTTTTGTGCTGCTTTTTCTTGGTTTTGCACTTACCATTTATCAAATCGCTTTTCCGAAAAATGAAAGCATTCACCAGATTGTTAACAATTTTTTGCGTCAGGTACCTCGTCTAGCGATGTTTCTATATCTCGGTAAGTGGATTTTAGAGACTTTTGTTCGTAAAAAGGTAAGGCTTTCTGATCGCCAAAACTTACCTGATTTTGTATTTTTCCTGATTTTGTTGTCATTTAATCTGTTAAAGCACAATTTTGAGTTATTTGAAAGTGAATGGTTTTTATATATAATACTTTCTGTATTTTTCATTGTGCGATTGATGCGGGAGGGGAGTAGGGTAAAACACACCATACTCAATCCGTCGCTATTATTTGCAGTAAGTTTTATATTATTGATTTTGGCAGGTACAGCTTTATTGCTAATTCCGGCTGCCACCACCGGAGAATTATCGCTTATAGACGCCTTATTTACATCTACCAGTGCAGTATGTGTAACAGGTTTGGCAGTAGTGGATACTTCAACCAAATTTACCGGCGTAGGACGTGATATGTTGTTGTTTTTAATACAGATTGGTGGCTTGGGATTAATGACGTTTACCAATTTTTTCGCTATACTTTTTCAGGGGGGTATGTCTTTCAAAAATCATCTAATTCTCACTAATCTAATAGAAACCGATAAGCCGAATTCCTTATTTAATACTCTCGCCAAAATAGTTGTTTACACCTTTATTCTTGAGTTTGCGGGTGCAGTATTGATTCATTTTTCATTTCCTAATCAGCTTTTTACTGAAAGTTCAGAGGCCTGGAATTTTTCTTTTTTTCATGCCATATCCGCTTTTTGTAATGCCGGTTTTTCTACCCTACCGGATGGTCTTTTTAATATTAACTTCCGGTATAATTACATCTTTCAACTAATTATCTGCTTTTTGGTGATTCTGGGAGGTATCGGTTTTCCGGTGGTCATTGATATTTACGAAAGCCTGAAAAGTTTTTTAACCAGTTTATTCAGGACTTTGATTTTAAGGGAAAGATTTAAATTCCAGGCACGTAATTTAAATGTGCACACCCGGCTGGTTTTCACTTCGACAGTGGTTTTACTAGTTATAGGAACCATTCTATATTACATTACCGAGTACAATAATACTTTGCTGGCACACCCCACTCAATATGGCAAATGGGTACAGGCATTTTTTGGCTCGGTAACTCCACGTACTGCCGGCTTCAATACCGTAGATATGGGTGGACTGATGCAGGGAACCATACTTATTTACCTCTTGCTTATGTGGATAGGAGCCTCGCCAAGTAGTACTGGTGGAGGTATAAAAACCACCACATTTACCATTGCTATTTCCAATATTGTGGCCCTGGCCCGTGGCAAAGACCGCGTAGATTTGTTCCGACGCGAAATAGCTAATTCATCCATTCACCGGGCTTTTGCAGTGATTTTCTTGTCCTTATTGATAATCGGTTTAGCTGTATTTTTAATCAGTATTTTTGAACCACAGCATAACCTTACAGAAATTGCGTTTGAGTGTTTTTCAGCTTATAGTACAGTTGGTTTGTCCTTAAATCTTACTTCTCAGCTTAGTAATGCAAGTAAAATTGTACTTATTATTACCATGTTTTTGGGCAGAGTGGGCATGTTTACTTTGCTGTTTGGGATTTTCCGGAAAGATGAATGCACTACTTATAGATATCCTAAAGAAAATATTCTAATTATTTGATTATGAAATACATAGTAATTGGTTTGGGGAATTTTGGTTCTACATTGGCTTCCAGACTTACCACTTTTGGGCACGAGGTTTTCGGTGTGGATAATAGCCTGGAGAAAGCCGAACAGTTTAAGGATCGCATCACGCATACAATATGTTTGGATACGTCAAAACCAAACGCGATGAAAAATCTGCCTATTCGCGACACGGATATTGTAGTGGTGGCTATTGGTGAAGACGTGGGAGCATCGATTTTAACTACAGCATTGCTAAAACAAAATAATGCCAGGCAAATTATTGGAAGGGCTATAAATCCATTGCATCGCACGGTATTGGAGTCCATCGGTATAGAAACCATATTTAATCCCGAAGAACTGGCAGCGGAAATGATCGCCAAACAGCTCGAAATGCAGGGTGTTTTGGAATCTTTTGATTTGGCCGATGACAGCACTATACTTGAAATAAAAGTACCCGAGAGGTACTTGGGAAGAAATGCAGGAGATTTGGATTTTGAAGAGACTTATGGCTTGAGACTTCTTGGAATTAAACGTTTTGTGGAAGAAAAGCGAATATTCGGATTGGCTAAAAAGAGGTCAACTTTTGAACGCAATGTTAATGAAGAACATATTTTTGATACCAACGATATATTGGTAATGATGGGTGATATGAAAAATTTCCAGAAAATGATCGGGAAAGATTAATTCTTTTGGCATTTATATATTTTAAATTTTTCAAAAAATTCGAAGTAATACCTATTCTTAACACAATTTAACAAATCTGAAAAAACTAAAAAATCCCCAACTTCGTTTGCCATAATGTAAACTAAAACCTTCGAAAAAGATGCTTAAGTATTTGTCTATTGTAGTAATGTTATTCGGGATTTACAATGCCAATGCTCAGGTTACCATTAATCCCAAAGTTGCCAAAAAATCAACCAATGACACATTTATTAATAAAATTGAAATCACGGACGATTATACGGTGGTTTGGATGCAGTTTGTAGCTAAGTCGAAAAACGAACAATTAAAAGAATACCTAAACAACAATCCGAAAGAAAAAGAAAAGCTAAGTAGAATGAATCCCATGATGCGGAATATGATTTTACAGCAAATGATGGAGGGTAGTAATTTCAGCAATTCAATTAGTATTCAGCCTACTTCATTTCTCAAGGCAGGTAATGGAACAAAATTTAAGTTCGTAAAAGCCAGCAGTATACCGGTGGCTCCGGATAGAAAAGTGGTAGAGCCTGATCAGAAATATTTCTTCAAGGTATATTTTGAAAAATTGTCACCCGGAATTCAAAAAGTTGACCTGGTGGAGGGCGATTCAGACGAAAGAGATGGTTTTCAATACTGGAATTTTTACGGTGTAATTATAAATAATCCGGCTGAAGGAAAAGAAGAAAAACAAGAATCCAGGGAAGAGTTGGCCATAAATCCTTCCGAAATTACTATGAACGGGAAAGTATTTGATGCTGTAAATAATCAACCTATTCAGGCCCGAATTCTATGTAAAATTGAGAAAGATGGGGAAATATATGATTCCTTATTTACTTCACGTACAGGGTATTTCGAATTTCTTTTAAAACCGGACACCTATATTTATCAAATCGAGGCAGAAGGTTACGAGCCATCCGAAGAGTGGATGGATCTTAATAATCTGAAAAACATCAAGTCCTTTACCCGGGATATTTTCCTCAATCCTTTTAAAAAGGAAAATGAGGAAACACAAGCGGTTGAAGTGCAGGGTACAGAAGAAAAAGTTATACTTGAAGATGTTGAAAAGGTAGATGACAAAACCTTTCGATTGAATAATGTCTATTTCCCATTGGGTGAAGCTACCATTTTGAAAGATTCTTACAGGGAATTAGACAAAGTGCTGGGTATGATGAAAGAAAACCCAAAAATGAAAATCAGGATAGACGGCCATACCGATAACATTGGTGATAGTAAGCAAAACCTGATATTATCGATAGACCGGGCCAAAAATGTGCGTGACTACCTGATTCAAAATGGCATTTCTGCAGATAGACTAAGTTTTAAAGGCTGGGGCGATACAAAGCCTTTGGTAGATAACCATACCGATGTGAGTCGTCAGAAAAACCGCCGTGTTGAAATTGTGATTCTTTAAGATTAGTTATTCAGTTTCCTTTTTTAAATATACAGTGCGAATAGGGAATGGAATCTCAATACCTTCCTTATTGTATCTTTCGTGCAGAGCTTTTATAAATTCATGTTTAATAAGGTATTGACTGGTAAAATCACCACTTCTTAGTATTACATTGAAATTGATGCTGCTATCTGCAAATTCGTTATAGCGAACAAAAGGTATGTGGCTTTTTACTGCCCCCTCTACTGTTTCCTGTATAAAAATACCCACTTCGATGGTTATTTTTTCTACTTTTTGCAGGTCTGAACCGTATGCCACACCAACGGCGATTAAAATCGAATTTTCTGAATCGGGCAAAATGTAATTCTTTATTATACTATTTGCCATGGTGCTATTTGGAACAATAATTATGTGATTTCCTAATGCCCTTACGGTGGTGTTTCGCCAGGAAATATCCTCCACAAACCCTTCTTCACCACTTTGCAGAGAAATATAATCTCCGGGTTTTAGTTTTTTAGCGGCTAGCATTTGAATTCCCGAGAAAAGATTGCTCAGGGTATCTTGCAAGGCCAGTGCGACGGCTAATCCTCCTACACCTAAGGCTGTAAGTGCTGGTGCAATTGGTATTCCCAATACATTCATTATAAAAATCAAACCAATTATGTATATGGTAATTTTTAAAATATTGGTAAAAATGGAAGTGTTAGTAATGACTTTACCAATACTCATGAGGTACATTTTTAATAATTCAGAAACCAGAAATGAACCTGCCCAACAAAAAATCAGGATATTGAAAACTAAAATTCCTTGCCTGATTTCTGATTTGTATCCGGGGAAAAGATTACTGGTACGATATGCCACCCAAACACCAATTACCCAGCATAATGGAACAATTATTCTTGCAAAAGCATCCAGCAGGTAATCATCAAAGTCATTTTCGGTTTTTTTAGAAAATTTTCTAAGAATTGGTATTAATGTACTCTTCAAGAGTTTGCCTACCAGCCAGCCAGCTGGCAACGCAATTATCCAAATTAATATATTAATCCAATAAGTGTTCATAAGCTAAATTTTTTACTTATTCCTTGTCTGTGTTTAGCTTTAAACACCAAGGAACTTTGTTTAATTATTAAATATTTGAAAGGAGAAAAGTCTTATTTTGACTCACCCTTCCATACTATTTCGTAAAGTTCTTTTCTTCGGTCTTTCAAAATATTGACTGTTCCATGCTCATGCAATTGGGTAATTAATGAAAGATTTACATCGGCCACCACAACAGTTTCGGTGTTTGGAGTTGCTTCCGCTTTTATGCCATTAGTCGGGAAAGAAAAATCGGAGGGTGTAAAAACAGCGGATTGGGCATATTGCAAATCCATGTTGTTTACTTTAGGTAAATTACCCACACAGCCGGCAATAGCCACATAGCACTCATTTTCTATAGCCCGGGCTCTGGCACATTGTCTTACCCGGTTATAGGCATTTTGCGTGTCGGTCCAGAAAGGTACAAACAGAATATCCATTCCCTGATCGGCCAGATGTCGGCTCAATTCGGGAAACTCTACATCATAACATATCAGAATTCCGATTTTACCACAATCGGTATCGAGTGCCTGAATATTATTCCCGCCTTTCATTCCCCAGGAATATACTTCTGAAGGCGTAGGGTGAATTTTATAAATTTTTTCAAAAGTACCATCCCGGCGGTGTAAATGGGAAACATTATACAAGATGCCATTTTCTAAAGTCGCCATGGAGCCACCAATTATGTTCACATTATATGAGACTGCAAACTCGGTGAATTTATCCCGGATAATATCGGTGTATTTGGCAAGGCCACGTACTGCGGCAGCTTCACCCATGTGGTTAAACTCCGCCATCAGCGGTGCATTGAAAAACTCCGGGAAAAGTATAAAATCGGAGGAATAATCACTTACGGCATCTATAAAATATTCGGCTTGAAGAAGTAGCTCCTCCACATTTTTATAGGCTCTCATTTGCCATTGCACCAGTCCAATACGTACGCTTTCTTTTACCGGATTATGGAGCGATACATCCGGCTCGTAATAAATATTGTTCCATTCAATAAGTGTTGCGTAGCCACGTGATTCGCTGTCTTCAGGCAAGTAGTTTTTGAGTATTTTTTTTACGTGAAAATCATTCGACATTTGAAAGGTAAGGGTAGAATCATAGATTTCTTTATCGTGCACCCTTTCTATGTACTCTCTGGGCGATAAATTGGCAGCATATTTATCGTAATTGGGAATGCGTCCACCTGCAATAATACCTTTCAGATTCAGGCTTTCGCATAGATTTTTGCGGGCATCGTATAATCTTCGTGCCAGGCGTAATCCCCTGAAATTGGGATCGATGAATACCTCAATTCCATATAAAATATCTCCCTTTCTTGTATGAGTCTTGAAAGAATAGTTGCCGGTGATTTCGGCATAGGTATGATTGTCACCAAATTTATTATAATCCACAATCAGCGAAAGTGCTACGCCCACTACTTTTTGATCGACAGTGATGCATAATTGTCCGTCTTCAAATATATCAAGTAGCTTTTTAATTGTGCTTTTTTTCCAGGTTATTCCGCCGATTCCCGAGTAGGCCAATGCCATAGCTGCTTCGAGCTGGTCATAATCTTCCATAGTTAGTTTTCTAACTGCAATTTCCATTTACTTTTGATTTAAGGATTAAAGGATTTGATTTGATGTATTTCAGGCAAATTACTCAGATTTCTGAAATGAAGAATTCTTTTTTTACCAAATCAGGATGTGATTCGATAATGCCGTGACCGGCTTTAGGCAGAAAAACGAATTTTGCTTTTCCTTTGTTTAATTTCTTTTTGGCAAAATCCATATTTTTTATATCCGCTATTTTATCGTGACCACCAGTGAAAACCGTTACTTCAGCAGTAATTTTTGCCCAATCTTTTTCCATTTTCCGCAGTTCACTTTCATGTGCAAATTTTTCTTCTGTTGCCATTTTTAGTTCATCGTTCAGAAAAATATTCACAAACCAGTGCCGGGCTACATAGGCATACCAAAAATATTTTTCTTTTTCCGGATCAATGGTGGGAGATACCAAAACTAGTTTTGCTACTTTTTCCGGATATTCCGCGGCAATTTTGGCTGCTATTGGAGTGCCATATGAACGACCAACTACAATCGCTTTTTTATTCGAATAGTTAAATTTTAAGGCTTCCACTATCGAGTCCGCCTGTCGCTGAATATCGTAGCAGGTTTTTGATCTTCCTTTTCGCGATAATCCATAACCCAAGCGATCAACCACAATCACATGAAAATTTTCTTGTATAGCTTTATCTGAAAGCATGTTTTTATAAACTGAGATGTTTCCGGGGGCACCGTGAATTAGTAACAAAGCCTGATTGTTGGGATTTCCTTTTGTAATAAAATGAAGTCGAAAGTCACCCTGGTCGATGTAATAATTATTAGCATTGGTTTTATAGAGCGGTATCTCTGCCTTTCGGCAAGCTTGCTGAAAGGGAAAAAGTAAAAGCAGCACTATTATTTTTAAAAACCCCTTCATATTCCCGTGATACATCTCAATTTACTTTATATACGGGTAAAAGCCAAAGGATGCACAAAGAATTGATCAGATTAATGGAATTATCCAAATAATTCTCCAAATACTTCTTCCAGCTTTTCTGTTGCGATGATCTTTATTTTGAATTTAGTTTGATCGAGTCCTTTGAAATTATTTTTCGAAACAAAGATCTTTTTATATCCCAATTTCTCTGCTTCAGAAATACGGCTTTCTATACGACTTACCGCACGTATTTCGCCGCCCAAACCAACCTCGGCCGCAAAACATACCGACTGAAGAATAGCAATATCTTCGTAAGAAGAAGCTATTGCCGCACATACGGCCAGATCAATTGCCGGGTCCTCTACCTTTAGTCCGCCAGCTATATTGAGGAAAACATCCTGTGTCCCCAGCCTGAAATTTCCCCTTTTTTCTAACACAGCCAATAGCATTTGTAATCTTCGTGAATCGAAACCATTGCTTGTACGCTGTGGCATACCATAAGTGGTGGTGCTTACCAGTGATTGAATTTCTATATTTAAGGGTCGGTTGCCTTCCATCATAGCCGCTATTGCTATGCCGCTTATTTGGCTGGCTCGCTCCGAAATCAATATTTCCGACGGATTGCTTACCTGTCGCAGTCCCTCTGCATTCATTTCATAAATCCCTAGCTCAGCTGTACTTCCGAAACGGTTTTTGGTGGTACGCAAAATCCGGTACGTCATGTATCGGTCACCTTCAAATTGAAGCACCGTATCCACCATATGTTCCAGAATTTTAGGTCCTGCTATACTTCCGTCTTTGGTAATATGGCCAATCATAATTACCGGAATATCCGATTCTTTGGCAAACTTCATCAGTTCGGCCGCACATTCTTTTATCTGTGAAACCGAACCCGCTCCCGACTCGATAAGTGGTGAAACCAGCGTTTGTATGGAGTCGATAATAACCACATCGGGTTCTGTTTGTTCTATTTGTCTGAAGATCAGATCTGTACTCGTTTCCGTCAAGATATAGCACCGATCATTTTGAAAGGATAGCCTTTCTGCCCGCATTTTTAGCTGCTGCTCACTTTCTTCACCCGATACATAAAGTACATTATAGTCTTTCAAACTAAGTGCTATCTGCAGCATCAAGGTTGATTTTCCGATACCCGGTTCTCCACCTATAAGTACGAGTGATCCTGGTACCAATCCACCTCCCAGAACACGGTTTAGCTCTGCATCTTCAGTAATTATACGATACCTTTCTGTAGCGGTAATATCACTAATTTTCTTCGAAACAGATTTTGCTTTTGTGGCTCCGCTTCCAAACCGCCAGCTACCTTTTTCAGGCTCATCTTTGGTTACGAGCTCTTCTACCATGGTATTCCACTCATTACATGAGGGGCATTTACCTAACCATTTGGGAGAATTATAACCACAATTCTGACAGAAATAAGCCAATTTTATTTTAGCCATTACGTTAATATGCTGTTAACTTTGTACTAATTGAAACGCAATATACGTTTAAAAGCCAAATTCATTTTTTTACAAAGAAAAGGCTTTATACATTATCAATCTAAAACAAATTTTATGAAAAAGTTATTGGCGGTATTGCTGTTGTCTATGGCTGGTTTTACAGCATTTGCTCAATCTGGGTTAGGCATAAAAGGGGGCCTTGGGCTTACCAATGTTTACACCGATGCCGGTTCATTAAAAGGAAATATCCAACAAAGTCTAGATACTAAAACCGGTTTTGTGTTCGGTGTTTGGGGTAGGCTGGGTAAGAAACTTTACCTTCAGCCCGAATTATTGGTGGCATCCAAAGGCGGCAAAGTAGAGGTTACTCCATTGGGAATGAGCACTCCGCAGCTTGTAGATGTAAAATATACGAATCTGGATATACCAATTTTGGTAGGTTTCAAACCGCTTAATTTCTTACGAGTAATGGCGGGTCCTGTGGCTTCGGTAAAACTTTCGGAAGATAAAAAACTTAAAGATGCATTAGGTGACTTTACAAGCAATACTGGCGATGCATTTGCCAGTTCCACCTGGGGTTACCAGTTCGGTGTTGGTGTAAAACTACTAGGAATTGAAATTGACTTACGCCGCGAAGGCGGGCTTTCAGATATTAACGTGCTTAAATTTAAAGACAATGCCAATTTCAGCCAAAGGCCAGCCGGCTGGCAGCTGACGCTTGGTTTTAAGATTATCTGATAGATTTCGATCTTGCGTGAATTCTAAGGCTGCTTTTTAAAGCAGAAGCCTTTTGGTCTGATTTTTGACCAGAGGGCTTTTTTTTAGCATGATTCTTGGGGATAGCTAAGCACTATTGTTAGGAAAACAGAAAAGAATCTATGCTAAGACATCTACCACTATGGGCGGTTATGCCGCTCGTTGTACTATTTTGTATATGTATCTCTGTATCAAAAGCATCAGCCTTTGTATGCAATGTTGATAATGTATTAGAAACAATAGCTTTAAATCGCGAATCTTTTAAAGATACCACCGGGCTTTATTTCTATTCATTCGGGTTGCAAAAGATAATGAAATATGGAATAAAAAAAACAGACGAAGAAATAACCATCATAAATGCCTGCCTAGGGGATGACGTCCTTCTTTCTGCACCGGATTATGGCAACAAAGCCAGTTACGAATGGAAAGGCCCGACTGGGAGAATTAGTGAAGTAAAAGATTTGCATTTATCGGATGTTAATAAAAGCTTAGATGGAATTTTTTCCTTGATTGTAAAATTCGAAGATCAAACTGTTTACGGTAGGGTTCGACTAAAAATTAAAGAAAAACCAAACGTTCAAGCTTCCAATACCAAGCAATTTTCCGAAAATGAATACGTTAGCTTGCAGGTTCAAAATCCAAATAATCAGGTGAATTACCAATGGCTGAATGATGAAAATGTTTTACTGAGTACCTCAACAGAAGTATTACTAAGTCAGCACCCGGTGGGTATTTACCGATACAAGCTTCAAGCTGAAAAAGATGGGTGTGTAAGTACAAGTGAAACTAAGGTTAAAGTAGTAAGTGCCAAAAGAACTGTCCGTGGCAATAGCATTGAAACAGGTAGAGGAAGATAAAATTTCTATTTTTCATAATCCTGTCTCATTTTGTAAATCAGAAAATTTACTCTCCTCAAACAACAGTTTTATCCTTACTTTGATTGTATTTTGATCTATATTCCTTAATATTCCAAATCGGTTAAATTTTGAATGTCAAAACACAAAACCGGAATTCGAATAGCAATGATATTTAGAAGTCTGTTTGTTATAATTGTTTTAATCCTTTCGACGATAAGCTTTGTCACATCTGCCCAGGATATCGAGTCAGACCGTCAATTTTACAAAGAGGCGTTGGAGTCGGTAATTGGTAATTATCACGAGCAGATTAAAGACCAATCTCCACTTTTGAACGGTACCCAATATGCAGGCTATAGATTTTCATTTCTCGAAAATGCCCATCCTTTTTTTGATACAAACACGGCAAGTACTGGATCTGTTGTATACGAAAGTATTTTATATCCCCATGTTTCTTTACTTTTCGATGAACTTTCCGAGCTTTTAATACTTAAAGATAACTCCCGCAATATTGTACTTAATTCGGAAAAGGTATCCGGTTTTACTATCGGAGAATATCATTTTGTAAATATTCAAAATCAGAAAAATATGAAACCCGGTTTTTATCAGGTTTTGTCGATCGGGAATCAATATTTACTTAAAAGAGAACGTAAAATAATAAATGAAAAAGTAGGGGAAGATGTGAAACGTTACTTACAGGTTACCAAAGAATTTTACCTGAAGGAAAAAGAAAACTATCTTTCTTTTAATACGAAAAAAGAAGTAACTAATGCTTTGGAAGACAACAAAGTAGAAATTCAAAAATTTATTGGGAAAAACTCCCGTCTTTTCAAAAAAGACAAAGAACAATTTCTGATTTCTTTATGCAAATACTACGAAACCCTGTATTAGAAGTATGAAGCATAAATACCTGATTATTTTATTATTAGCCTTTTTTACGGCGTCATCAATTGCCCAGCAGAAAGAATACACAAAGCTTAACCTAAATCTACAAAATGCTTCGGTAGAAGAATTTGCACGTGCCATTGAATATCAGGTAAAGGTGCATTTTTATTACGATTTCAAAGAACTCGATAGCTTACGTATTAATCTCATAGTAAGCAACGAGTTGTTAGAAAATACACTTAAAAAAGCTCTTGCAAATTCAGGAGTTTTTTATACTATTGATGACGAAAAAAATATATTTCTAAGCAAAGGGAAAGCCCTTCAGTTTGTTTTACCTGCCGATTTTTTCAAGGGTAATTTAGTTTTAAGTCCTGATTATGATGCAGATGGAGAGCAGGCGGCTATCTGGGAAAACAAGCTTTATGAAGTTGGGAAAAATTCGAATCCAGTTAAGAAATCCAAATATACTTTATCAGGAATAATAAAAGATGCCCAAACAGCCGAGCCTGTAATAGGTGCTGCTCTTACCGAAGATTTGTTAAAAACGGGTACCATTACTGATAAAGATGGAAATTACTCCATGGAACTACCTCCAGGTCGGCATACGCTCCTGATCAGAAGTGTGGGTATTCCAGATACCTATCGGCAGGTATATATACACGGCGATGGAAAGCTGAATATTGAAATCAAAGAGAATCTGGTGGCTCTGGACGATATTATAGTTATAGCCCAACGGGAAAGTAACATTAAAAACACCGCGATGGGCATGCAAAAGGTGGATATAAAGACCATCAAGCAGGTACCTGTGGTTTTTGGCGAGGCCGATATTCTGAAAGTAATCACCACATTACCAGGTGTAAAAACTGTAGGCGAGGCAAGTACCGGCCTCAATGTACGCGGAGGCTCAGCCGATCAAAACCTTATTTTGTATAACGAATCACCTGTTTATAATCCTTCGCATTTCTTTGGAATGTTTTCTGCATTTAATCCGGAGATTGTGAAAGACGTGGAATTATTTAAAAGTAGTATACCCGCTCGCTATGGCGGGCGTTTATCGTCAGTACTTAATATCAATGCTACCGAAGGAAATCCGGAAAAAATAACCGGCTCTGCAGGTATAGGTCTGCTTACCAGCAGGTTTAATATAGAAGGCCCTTTGCGTAAAAATAAAACCACTTTTGTTTTTGGTGCCCGTACTACCTATGCCAATTGGCTGCTTAAAAAATTGCCCAGCCCTTATGATAAAAGTTCTGCTTCTTTTTACGATGTAAATCTGAATATAAATCACGAGTTTAACCCCAAAAACAGCCTTCACCTCACAACCTATTTAAGTCAGGATAAATTTAGTCTGGGCTCCGATACGCTCTTTGGATACGGAAATAGAAACGCTTCGCTTAAATGGAAGCATTCTTTTTCAGACAAGCTTAATAGTGAACTTACCACGGGATATACATTTTACAACTATCATATAGCCAGCCAAATACAACCACAAAATGCGTATCAACTGGGTTTTGACATCGCCCAGAAATTTGCCAAAGCCCATTTTTCTTATTACCTGAGTGAGCGGCATAAGTTGGAGTTTGGTCTGAATAGCCAGCAGTATAAATTAAATCCTGGGTCTTATTTGCCTTATGGAGACCAATCTATTGTGAAAGAAGATCGCGTGGCCACCGAGCAAGCCCTTGAAAATGCCTTATATGCAAGCGATAACATCGAAATTTCAGAAAAGCTGAGTCTGGATGCCGGCGTTCGTTTTGCCTTGTTTAGTTATCTGGGCCCCCATCTGGTAAATCAATATCCGGCCGATTTACCCAGATCAGAAAATAATTTACTGCAAAGTGTGGAAGTGTCGAAAGGCATAATTAAAAACTACGGTGCACCCGAGTTCAGGTTTTCGGCCAGGTATATTTTAAATAAAAATACTTCTATAAAAGCAGGTTTTAACTCTCAGAGGCAATACATACACGCCATTTCCAATACGGCCTCTGTTGCACCAACAGATATTTGGAAACTAAGCGATTCCAATATTAAACCGCAACAAGGCAATCAGATCAGTCTGGGTGTTTATTCAAACTTACGGTCAAATAGCATTGAGACTTCGGTGGAGGTGTATTACAAAAACATTCAAAACTACCTCGATTACAAAAGCGGTGCTCAGTTGATCATGAATCATCACCTCGAAACCGACGTAATCGCCACGCAAGGCAAAGCTTACGGAGCAGAGTTTCTGATTAAAAAAGTTAAAGGAAAATTGAATGGATGGTTGAGTTATACGTATTCCCGCATTTTATTACGTACCAAAGACCCTATTGCAGGAGAATTGATAAATGGGGGAAACTATTATCCTGCAAATTACGATAAACCCCATGACCTCACCCTGGTTGGGAATTACCATTTTACGCATCGCATAAGTACATCTTTAAATGTGACTTACAGCACCGGTAGACCTATTACTTTGCCATCTGCCATTTACAATTATGCGGGTTCATTACGAACATTATACCTGGAGCGAAACGGTTACCGCATACCGGACTATTTCCGTTCTGATTTTTCATTGGGTATAGAGGGCAATCATAAAGTTTATCAGAAATTCCATAATTCCTGGTCATTTGGTGTTTATAATCTTACTGCCCGCAAAAACCCGTATTCGGTTTATTTTATATCGGAAAAAGGCCGCACGAATGGTTACCAGCTTTCGATTTTTGGATCCGCTATTCCATTCATTAATTTCAATATCCGCTTTTAAGGCTATGAAAAATAAAAGCTACCTGTTGATTTTAATTATAGCAATTTTGGCTTGCAAGGAAGAATTTACGACACCTGTAGTTTCGCCCCCAACAGGGTATTTGGTGGTAGAAGGAACTGTTAACAGCGGAAATGGGCTTACCGAAATCACCCTGAGTCGTACTTCGGCATTAGATAATCCGGAAAAATTGCCGGAAGTCGGTGCATCTGTATTAGTGGAGGGAGAAGATAATACGTCTTATTTATTAGCCGATTCGCTCAATGGGCACTATTTTATTGAAAGTATGGGTTTGCTCTCTGACCGAAAATACCGGCTTTACATTAAAACCAAGGACGGAAAAGAATACGGTACCGATTTTCTGGAAGTAAAAAATACACCCAAAATAGACAGTATCAACTGGGAAAGAAACAGCGATGGAGTTCAGATTTATGCCAATACCCACGATAATACAGATAATACCCGCTATTATCATTGGGACTATACAGAAACGTATGTTCACAATGCCGAATTCAAATCTTATTTAAAAATAAACGTCAATACCATAAATGCTAACCGCAGCACATATCAGGTGGTGTTTCGCGATCTTACCAATAATCTATATTTCGATAGCAGCATGTATTTTTGCTGGCAATCGTATGTACCCACCGAGATATTGATAGGTACCACAGCCAGACTGAGTAAGGATGAAATTCATTTTCCGCTGGCATTTTTACCCAACGCATCTCCCAAATTAAATGAGCAATACAGCATTTTGGTAAAGCAATATTCCATCAGCAAAGAAGCTTATGATTACCTGGAACTAATCAAAAAGAATACCGAGCTCACCGGATCTATTTTTGACCCGCAACCTGCTGTTTTAAAAGGTAATTTATATTGCATTACTGATGCCCCCGAACCTGTAATTGGTTATATTTCTATCAGTAATGTACAGCAAAAACGCATCTTTATCAGTAACAAGCAGGTGCCAGAGTGGGGACATTATACCAATTGTGTGGAGAAGGTTTTTTCTAATAACAGCAACATCATACGCGATCAGGTGGTAGTGAGCTATTTACCTACGGATGTGGTGCCTTTACAAGTTCCATTTCCCGGTGTTTCTACTTATTATGCCGCTCCCAGAGACTGTGTGGACTGCCGCCTTACGGGTACCAATACAAAACCTGATTTCTGGCCAAATTGAGCTTTATGAATAAAATATCAACTTTACATATTGCCCCTATTAGCCCAAAGATTTTCGAAGGAAAAATCAGCTTATTGTTGTTTTTTATTGCTCTATTCAGCACTTTTCCTTCCATTGCCCAGCACCTGGAAACAGATGATTTGACTCAGTCTTTCGTAGATTTTCAAAAGTATAATTTACAGGAAAAGGTTTACGTACATACGGATAAAGATTTTTATCAAACAGGTGAATCCATTTGGTTTAAAATTTACCTAACCGATGCTATTTTTCATAAACCTCTAGACATCAGTAAAATAGTTTATGTAGAAATAGTGGATAATACCGGGCTTGCAATTCGGCAAGCGAAAATTGCCATGGCAAAGGGCTTTGGAAATGGTTCTTTTGAATTGGAAAATAAGATTCCTACGGGTAACTATACTTTCCGAGCTTATACCAACTGGATGAAAAATTTTCCGTCCGAATTCTTTTTTGAAAAGCAGATTTCGATTGTAAATACGGATCGAATTGCCGAAAAAGTAGAATCTAAAGATATCTACGAATTTAACATTTTTCCGGAAGGTGGGAATTTGATAAACGGAATAGAAAGTCGTGTTGCTTTTTTAGGTCAAAAAAACGGGAAAGGAGCGGCATTTAAGGGCTTTATAATTGATAATGAATCCGATACACTTTTTACTTTTTCCAATCAAAAATTTGGAATGGGTGATTTTTATTTTAAACCGGAAATTGGCAAAAAGTACCAGGTTAGTGTTCTTTTTGATGACGATTATACTATTGAGAAAGAACTTCCCAAACCTATGAAGGCGGGATACGTTTTAAGTCTAAAAGAACAGCAAGGTAATGTTTTTAATTTAGGCATAAACTCTTCTAAAAATGACCCGGTTTTCCTGCTAATTCATACCCGGGGAATTTTGAAATCCTATCAGCTAGTAAAAATTAAAAATCAACAAGCCGATGTAAAAATCAACAAATCCACTTTAGGTGAAGGTATTTCAGTTTTGACTCTGCTCGATGCCAATAAAAATCCATTATGCGAAAGATTAGTATTCAAATACCCGGAGCAACAATTTGTCATTAACCCTGTAATAAATAAGACTGATTTTGCACAAAGAGAAAAAGTAAAATTAGAGCTCAATTCTCTTCCTGTTTCAGCAAATATGTCGCTTGCAGTTTATGAACTTGACTCTCTGCAGCGAATTGCGGGATTAAATATTCAAAATTACCTCTGGCTTTGCTCCGATTTGAAGGGTGACATAGAATCTCCTGATTATTATTTTGATAGCAGCAATAAAGGTAGGGATGAGGCACTCGACTTATTGTTACTTACCCAGGGTTGGCGTAGGTTTGAATGGCAAAATATTCATTCGAAATCAAACTTTACGTATCCACCGGAATTTCTGGGGCATTTTATAAATGGAAAAATTGCTGACCAGAAAAATAACGAGCCAGTGGAAGCCTATTTGAGTATACCGGATAAAGGCACCCGATTTAAAGCGACGCGAAGTGATAGTACAGGTAGGGTAAGATTTGAAATGAATGATTTTTATACTAAAGGGGAGATTATTACACCGGCTACTGCTGGTAATCAATCGTATTTTCTGGAAATACAAAGCCCGTTTTCCGAACAGAAAATAAACTCAGATCTTCCCGATTTAAAACTGGCAGAAATACCGCAGGCTGACTTTTATAAGCATCATATGGGTGTACAGGTACAAGATAAATTCCAAAAAGAGGTTTCAATTATGGAAAAGGAAAGTGCCGATGTTCCGTTTTATGGTAAGCCCGACTACCAATATCAGCTGGATGATTACGTGCGATTCCCTTCCATGGAGGAGGTTTTACGGGAATATGTGGTTCCTGTTTTGGTGAGAAAAGATGCAGGGAAATTTCACCTTATTCTTACGGACGATACCAAAGGGAGTTTTTTTGAATTAGATCCCATGATTTTGCTGGATGGCCTCCCGATTTTGGATGCAGATAAAATCATGGAATACAACCCTTTACATGTCGAATATCTGGATATTATGACGCATCAGTATCATT
>JAHEBN010000029.1 GCA_024645245.1 Jiulongibacter sp.
GAAGAAAAATATCAATGTTAATTCGAAAAAAGGCTTGCCAATAAGCATTGCTACCTGGGGGCCAAATACCATTGCGGTAGAAGCAGCCATGCAAAAAATGAAGGAAGGGCTTACAGCACTTGACGCAGTGGAAGCCGGTGCTATGATGCCCGAGGGCGACCCTAAGGACATGAGTGTAGGTTACGGAGGAAGGCCTGACCGGGATGGCTTTGTTACCCTGGATGCCTGTATTATGGATTGGGAAATGAATGCGGGTTCGGTCACTTACTTGCAAAATATCAAACATCCGATTTCTGTGGCACGCCGGGTAATGGAAACTACACCCCATGTGATGCTTTCAGGCGATGGTGCTTTACAGTTTGCCAAAGAACAAGGCTTTGAGGAAGAAGACATCTTGACTCCGGAGGCAAAAAAAGAATACGAAGAGTGGCTCAAAACGGAAGAATATAAACCGGTAGCAAATATCGAACGACACGATACGATAGGCATAATGGCCATAGATACTGCAGGACACATTGCAGGTGCATGTACTACCAGTGGCATGGCATATAAAATGCATGGCAGGGTAGGCGATAGCCCGGTGATTGGTGCAGGCATGTATGTGGACGATGAAATAGGTGGTGCCGTAGCAACCGGAGTGGGAGAATTGGTTTTAAAAACTTGTGGGTCTTTTCTTATAACTGAATTGATGCGGCAAGGTCGTACACCTCAAGAGGCTTGCGAAGAAGGCGTGACACGTATTGCAAAGAAACTAAAGAATTTTGAACAATTTCAGGTTGGTTTTCTGGCAATAAATAAAGAGGGTGAGCACGGTGCATATGCCATTCAAAAAGGATTTAATTATGCTATTCATCAAGGTGAGGAGGTAAAAGTGTATGAAAGTGATTTTTTGGTGAAGTAAGAAGGTGTCGATAATTGCTATAAAAGCTTATTTTGATATACTCCAATTTAAATTTTATCTCTGTGACTTAGTGGCATAAGTTTGGATGGAGGGTTTCACTAAGATACACGAAGTTTTGGCACAAAGTAATACTAATTAAAAGTCACACTAATTAGTTGTTTTATTGCTTCCAATGATTACCCGGAAAACAGCTCTTTTTTATTTAAACCTGATTTATAACTACCTTTACTAATAAATACTTACTAACGTGCTATTTGAAGAATTCCATTTTCACGAAAAATTACTGGATGGCTTAGATGCCATGGGCTTTACCAAAGCCACACCAATTCAGGAAAAAGCTATACCTGTAATATTGGATAACAAAGACCTGATTGCATGTGCTCAAACCGGTACCGGTAAAACGGCTGCATTTCTGTTGCCTATTTTACACAAACTGATAAATACAGACGAAGACGAACGTCATTTGAATACCTTAATTATAGCACCTACACGTGAGCTGGCTATTCAAATTGACCAACAGGTAGAAGGTCTGTCGTATTATACAGGTATCAGTTCCATTCCTGTTTATGGTGGAGGTGACGGGGAAACTTTTATAACCCAAAAACGTGCATTGGAGCAAGGTGCCGATATTGTAATTGCAACTCCAGGACGTTTAATTTCTTTATTAACCAGCGGCAAAGTTAATTTCAGCAAACTGAAACACCTTATATTGGATGAAGCAGATCGCATGCTGGATATGGGATTTATGGGAGATATTCTTCGCATTATCTCTTTTATACCTGAGCAAAGACAGACTATATTATTCTCTGCTACCATGCCCCCTGAAATTAGAAAACTGGCTTCTAAGATATTAAGCGACCCGGAACAAATTAATATTGCTGTTTCTAAGCCTGCTGAAGGAATATTGCAGCAAGCTTACGTTTGTTTTGATACCCAAAAGCTTGCCTTACTTTCGGGTTTACTTAGTGGAACCGATTACAAGAGCGTAATTGTTTTTGCTTCTTCGCGAGAAAAAGTAAAAGATATCGAAACGGCACTACGAAAATTAAAACTGGATTGCAAAGGTTTTCATTCGGATTTGGAACAGTCGGCCAGAGAAGACCTGATGAATCAATTTAAAGGTAAAAAACTTCGAATTTTAATTGGTACGGATATTATCTCCCGCGGGATCGACGTGGAAGGGATAGATTTAGTTATCAACTACGATTGTCCCGGCGATCCGGAAGATTATATTCACCGCGTTGGCCGTACAGCACGTGCAGAAAGCACAGGAAAGGCCATAACTTTTATCAATCCTGCCGATCAACGCAAGTTTTTCCGGATTGAAAGTTTAATTGGAATGGATATTGAAAAATTGCCTGTTCCAGCTGAGTTGGGCGAAGTGCCTGAATACAATCCTGCAAAGAAATCATTTTCCGGCGGAGGTGGCGGTAATAAGAAATTCAACAAAAAACCAGGTGGGTTTAAAGGGAAAAAACCATTTCGACCGAAGGCTTAATTGGGGCTAAAGGCCTTTGGGTTCACATTTCATGATCCTATTCCCAGTAGCTAAAACTGTGGGCAATTGAATTGTTTTTTTTGCAGCTAAAGCTGCATGGTATTGATGATTTTTTGCAGCTCAAGCCTTCTGGCGAATGATTTTTTTCCAATTGATGCTACAAGTATTTGGATTTTGGTAGGTAAATCTGAAGGCTATCTTGTTGACCAGCCCAAATCCGTATAACCAAAGCTGAAGTCTGGAAAATTTTCCAGCGTAAATCCGTTATTTCCGTGTCATCCGCGTTCTATTTTTACTTTAGTGATAGGCGTTAAAGATAAAATTTCGTCCGAAAGTTTGCATAATAAAAACAGCTGCGGGTTAAGTAATCTAAACCCGGGATTATTCTTATTATATGGAATATAATTTGATTTTTGGTTCGACATTAAATCACAAATTCTTCTTATTCATTTCCGAAACTGCATAATCCACCGCTCTGGCTGTAAAGGCCATATAGGTAAGTGAAGGATTTTGGGTGGAAGTTGAAGTCATCATGGCACCATCCGTTACAAACACATTTTTGCAATGATGCAATTGGTTGTATTTGTTTAAAAGTGATGTTTTAGGGTCTTTACCCATTCTTGAACCACCCATTTCGTGAATATCTAAGCCAGGAGCTTGCTTTGAATCACTGCTGCGAATATTGGTGAAACCTGCCTTTTCAAACATTTCGGTCGTGTTATCGATGTAATCTTTTACCATTTTATCGTCATTATCATCGTAATCAATATTGAAATGTATCAGTGGAATGCCCCATTCATCGGTTTGAATTTTGTCTAAAGTCAGGGTATTGGTTTCCTTGGGAATGGTTTCACCCATCATATGTGAGCCAACATACCAGGGACCTAAATCCTTTTTAAATAAGTTTGCCTTTAATTCTTCTCCCACTCCTTCGGAACTAGACCTGCTACCTCTACCTGATGAAAAACCTGCCGCATAACCACGAATAAAATCTGTTTCCTGCTCGTATAAGTTTCTCCATCGAGGCATATAGCTGCCTCCTACACGGCGACCATCCGTGGTTTTGTCTGCAAAACCTTCGTAACTGCCACTTACTCTTGCCCGGTAATTGTGGAATGCCACATATTTTCCTAAAACTCCGCTGTCATTTCCCAAACCATCCGGGAATCGATCAGAAGTACTGTTTAGCAACAAAGCTGTAGAATTCATTGCTGCGGCATTTACAAAAATGATATCTGCCTTAAAGATGATTTCTTCTTTAGACAAGCGGTCTATTACCACTACTCCGGTAGCTTTACCTTTTTTCTCATCGTAAATAATACTCTGCACTACTGAGTCTGGTCGAAGCGTTGCCTTTCCGGATTTTAAAGCCCAAGGAATGGTTGAAGCATTACTGCTAAAATATCCACCGTATGGGCAACCTCTTTGGCAAAGGTTTCGGTGCATACAACGACCCCTTCCCTGATCCAGGTGAATCTGTTGCGGATCGGTAATATGGGCTTTTCTCGCAACAATTGCCCTGCGGTTTTTATAGTTTTTTTGCAGAACATTATCGAAATAAGTTTCTACGCAACTTTGTTCAAATGGCGGCAAAAATTCTCCGTCGGGCAAACTATCCAGTCCATCGCGATTACCCGTAATTCCTGCAAATTTTTCGACATGGCTGTACCAAGGGGCAATTTCATCGTATGTTACCGGCCATTCTACAGCAAAACCATCTCTGGCAGGGCCTTCAAAATCGTATTTGCTCCATCGTTGCGTTTCACGGGCCCAGAGTAAGGATTTTCCACCTACCTGATAGCCCCGTATCCAATCGAAGGGTTTATCTTGTACGTAAGGGTGCTCCGCATCTTTTACCACAAATTGTTTTGCATCTTCGTTGAAAATGTAACATTTGGAAGCTATTGGGTTTTCTTCTCTTTCCTTCAACGGAAGGCGTAAACCATGTTCAAATTCCCAGGGTTGCATCAATGTAGTGGGGTAATCAACATTGTGTTCTACATTGCGTCCTCTTTCCAAAATAAGGGTTTTCAAACCTCTGTCGGTCAGTTCTTTTGCTGCCCATCCACCGCTTATGCCAGAGCCGATTACAATGGCGTCGAACTTCCTTTTATTTTTACTATTTATATCCGTCATTTTCAATTTCGTACTTATTTTTCAAATGCAGTATTATCTATTAAATATCCACACAACCGTGGCCGTAACCGGGAGCCATTTCATAGCCGTTTATGGTGGTCATATACCATTCCGAACCTGTATAACCCTGAACCGTATACCTTTTTAAAGTTTGGAAAAAGCCTTTCCATTCGGCATCTTCACTTTCAGATAAGCCGATTAAAGCTTCTTTTTGGCCATTTTCAGAAAGTGTGTTCAAATCGTATCCTTTGAGTTTTTTGATGTGCACATTGGTCATATTCAGATGCTCATAGAATGCTTTTTGATCTTCTTCTGTATGCATAGTTTGAATCATTGCTTTCACGAATTTATCCACGCCTAATTCCAATGCACCCGGCGTGTCGGTTTTCGGAATTATGATATCAATGAGCTGTGAAAGCATTTCATCGGTATCAGCAATTGGGGTTTCGGGAATACTCGATGTTGTCCAACCATTGGCCCAGGCAGGAAAAGCCACAGTGCTTATTGCACCCAATCCTAAACTTTTTAAAAGATTTCTTCTATTCATAATTTCAAAAATATAAGCTTTTAATTCTGATGAAAAGCGTCGGAAACAAATCGTAAAACTTCGGGTAAGGCATCCCGCCAGTATGTCCAACGATGACCACCTTCTCTCACCCGGTATTCATGTGGAATTTCTTTTTTACGCATAGCGATATGTACCAAAGAATTACCTTCATAAAGAAAATCATCATCCCCACAGTCGATATACCACCTTACCGCTTTTTTCTGATCATCGGGCATGGCTTCTATCAGACTTAGGGCATTGTGATTCTTATAATGTTCTTCTATATAGGCATCACTTGCGTCTGGAAATTGCCTTTTCATTCTTTCTTTTGCCTGCTCTAAATTTAATGGACCTATGTATGCACTTAATGGACAGGCTGAAGAAAATAATTCCGGATGATGCAAGGCATACATGAAAGTTCCACCTCCACCCATGGAAAGGCCGGCTACTGCCCGGAATCTTTTATCGGACTTTATGCGGTATTTTTTTTCAACCGCAGGCATTAACTCCTGAAAGAAAAAATCTTCGTAGTTGTAATCGGGCACATTAAAATATCCCCTTACTTTGGTATCCGCATCTGGCATAACAATGATCATTGGGGTAGCAATACCATCTTTAATTGCCTTATCAGTAATTCTCAAAACTTCGCCGAATTGTACCCAACCGGTTTGATCGTCTCCTGCACCGTGTAGCAGGTATAATACGGGGTATGTCCTTTCTGAGGTTTCGTAATCAGGGGGTAGGTAAATGGCGTATTTGCGTTCCATTTTTAGAATCTTACTTTCCAAAGTAAGGTTGTCCATAACCTTTCCATGCTGTGCATGACTTAAAGTAGAAGACAGGATAAGACAGAACAGGATAGTTACCTTTTTCATTATTTCGTTATTGAGGGTTGAATAAGTATCAAATTTAGAATAATAATCAAATAAACGTTTGTCTTAATGGTCAATTTCGTCAAATCTCTATGGAAAGAAGATAAAAAAGTGTCGAACGCCTGGATAACTATTCCGGGTGGCTGGACAGCCGAATTAATTGCTGAAGCGGGTTATGATGCTATTACCATAGATGCACAGCATGGTTTCGCCCGTGATATTTCTTCTGTACTTACCATTTTTCAGGCAATCCGAAATTCAAAATCAACACCATTGGTGCGAGTGCCCTGGAATGATCCTGCATATATGATGGCTATGTTGGACGCCGGAGCAATGGGTATAATTTGCCCAATGATTAATACTGCAGAAGAAACAGCCTCTTTTGTAAACTCTTGCTTATATCCACCATTGGGTTACAGAAGCTATGGGCCATTAAGAGCTAAAGCTATCTATACAGATTACGATGAAAAAGCCAATGAGGAAATAATTACCATGGCAATGATTGAGACAAAAGAAGGCTATGAGAATATCGAGGCTATTGCGGCGACATCGAACCTTACGGGACTGTTTCTTGGCCCTTGGGATTTGAGTATTTCTATGGGATTAAAAGAAATTGCCAATTTTGATGGGAATGATTTCAAGGAAATTTTTGCAAAAATATTTAAAGTTTGCGAGAAAAATAACCTGAAGACTGGTGTTCACTGTACCAGAATAGAGGATTCTATTAAACTTAGAAATATGGGTTTTGACTTAGTAACGGTATTTAATGATAGCCGGACCATTCAAATGGGAGCTATTGATGATTTAGCTAAGTTTAAAGCTTGAGGTTCTGATTTCTTTCCGATCCCAAAAAAGACTCGGATGGTATGTGATAAAGAAAATTAGTCTTAAATGGAATTTAATTTTAAAAGTCGGGATGACAGGATTTGAACCTGCGACCACACGCCCCCCAGACGTGGATTCTACCGGACTGAACTACATCCCGAAAATTATTTATCGATAAAAAATCTTGAAAAATTAATAATTTATCAAATTCTACTCAACTAAATACCCTAAATTTCTATTAATTAGAATTGAAAACTTGGTAGGAAATAAACAGTTAGTATGAAAAGGAGATCGAAAGCCAATTATGTAACTTTCGATCTCTATTTATTTAGAGCCAAATTTTCTTCCCACCGTTTCTGGCAGATTCATAGATAGCCATTAGGATTTTCATGTCCTTAACACCTTCCAATCCTGAACAATGATCTGGAATAGGGTCTTTGCTTAAAAATAAGGGCCCCATGCCTTCCATTTGGTATTGTTGATGTTGAACTATCGGCAGATTCATTGGCCCAAGACTGGTTTGACCTTTTAAAGGGCCATAACTAAAAGATGGGGAAGTTTCCATCCAGCCCTTAGGTCCGGAAGCATGAAATTTTTCAATATTTGTCTTGTAACTGGATGCCCCATGAAATAATGTTTTATCCGGGAATTCGATGTGCCAGGTTACCGACTCTTCTACTTCACCAAATCGATCGGGATCGGTGATCGGGCCGAAGTTTGCACTGACAGATACAGGTTCCTGATTAGTAACATACCGGGCGGCATTTATACAATAAATACCCACATCCATTAAAGGCCCTCCTCCGGCCAATTTTCCATTTAGCCTCCATTGTTTAGGATCACCTATGCGGAAACCAAAGGAAGACTCAATAAAATTAATATGACCAAAAGTTTCTTCTTTGGCATATTTCATTATTTGCATATTGAAAGGTTCAAAATGGCAGCGATATCCGATTGCCAATTTTACACCGGCTTCATCACATGCTTTCACCATGGCTTCTGCGTCTGCCACATTGGTTGCCATAGGTTTCTCACTAATTACATGCTTACCGGCTTTTGCGGCTTTTATAGTATACTCGGCATGCATGCTGTTTGGTAAACAGATGTAAACTACATCGATGTCTTTGGCATCCTTGATCTTATGGAAATTCTCATAATTGAAGACGTTTTTGTCCTGAATGCCCCATTTCTCTTTCCAGGCTGGGATCTTAGATGGAGTACCTGTTACAATACCTGTAACATTCCAGTATTCTGAACCCTCGAGGCCTACGCCAATTCTTTGAGTGGCATAACTGCCCAAACCCACCAGAGCTATTCCCAGTTTTTTACCGGTATATTTTTCTTTTGGTTTTTGAGGAATGGCTGATATTAAAGGTAAAGCAAAACTGCCTGCACCAAGGGTTTTGAGAAATGAACGACGATCGGAATTTGATTTCATATAATTTTATGGTTGAATGATCCTGAAAATTAAATAAAAATTAGTTCTAATTTTAAGCTTTTAAAATATGAATAGATAAAAATGGCAAATAAAATGAAATCGCTTTTGGTTTATTGCGGGGCTAATCCGGGCATTAATCCAATATACAAAGAAACCGCAGTCGAATTGGGTAAGGAGATGGTGAAAAGAGGAATGCGACTAATTTATGGTGGAGGTAGTCTGGGTTTAATGGGCACCATTGCCGACTCTGTATTAAAAGAGGGCGGAGAGGTGATAGGAATAATCCCTGATTTTTTGGATAAAATGGAGGTGGGTCATCCAAATCTTACCGAGATTCATATTGTGGAAACCATGCACGAAAGAAAAGCTTTGATGGAAAAGCTTTGTGATGGAATACTTACTTTGCCAGGCGGTTATGGAAGTATGGATGAGTTGTTTGAAATACTAAGCTGGGCTCAATTGGGCTTGCATACTAAGCCGGTAGGGGCATTAAATGTGAATGGGTTTTATACTCATATGGTTGCCCAATTGGATCATATGGTGCAGGAAGGCTTCTTAAAACAAGCGAACCGTGACATTATTCAAGTCGCCGGTTCACTCGATGATCTATTTACAAAAATGGAAAATTTTATACCTCAACCTGCATTTAAATGGTTGGAGCGAGAGGACATTTAATTATACTGTGAACAATCCTCGTCATCAAGTTCTTTTTGTAAGTCTGCCTTTTCCGATGCATCGTTGAAGTCGCATTTTTTAATATACGTACTAAGGCTACTTTTCATTCTTTCGCAATTCGCTTTGGTTTGATTACTACTGAATGCAATGGCGTCTTCACCATATTTAGAGGCATATTCCAGGCATTGACTTAGTTCTCCAAGAACAGAAGTTCGGCGACAGCCCGTTATCAAAAACAAGGTCGAAATAAACGTAATTAATAAAAATTTGCTTTTCATGAGATATTTTAATGATTGTTAATTTCCCAAAAATAGATAAACCATAAAATCCTAACCAGAAAAAAAGAAGTGTTTTATTTTACGGCTTTCAAGCTTAAATCCAAACTTTTTACACTGTGTGTAAGGTAACCCATCGATACGTAGTCAACTCCACATTCGGCGTAAGCCCTTACAGTTTCGGGTGTAATTCCACCCGAGGACTCTACCGGAAATCTACCATTTATTATTTCCAGAGCTTCCCGTGTTTTCTTATAATCAAAATTGTCGAGCATGATTCGAACTACACCACCGATTTCCAGAACCTGGTTTAGTTCATCCAAATTTCTGACTTCAATTTCGATTGGTAAATTCCTTCCTGTATCTTTCAGGTACATTTTTGCAGAGTCCAAAGCCTGCTTAATGCCACCTGCATAGTCCACGTGATTGTCTTTTATTAAAATCATGTCGTAAAGACCAGTGCGGTGATTAACGCCCCCACCAATTTTCACCGCCCATTTTTCACAGAGCCTGAAGTTGGGCGTTGTTTTTCGGGTATCTAATACCCTGCACTTTGTGCCTTTTAGTTTTTCAACTATTTCATGGCTAACTGTTGCAATTCCACTCATTCTTTGCATACAATTCAGTACCAACCTTTCTGCTGTCAGAATGGATCTGTCATTACCGGAAACATAAAAAGCGATATCGCCGTATTTTACCGGTGTGCCGTCTGTTAATAAAACTTCAATTTGCAAATTAGGATCTACTTCGTGAAAAATTAGAACAGCCAGCTCTACACCGGCTAATATTCCATTATCTTTTACGATCAATCTTGCCTTACCTTTGGCTTCCGCTGGAATGGTGGATAAAGAGGTGTGGTCACCATCTCCAACATCCTCTTTCAATGCGGCTTGTATAAATTCCTGAATCTGTATTTTCGAAATTTCCATATATAGGATATTGATTTAGTGGAATGCAAAAATGTAATTACTTTTGGATAATCTAAAATCAAATAAAATATATGCAGGTTTTTTCGGATGAATATTTTATGGGAAAAGCTATGGACCTTGCCCGTCAGGCTTTCGAAGAAGGCGAAGTGCCTGTAGGAGCTGTAGTGGTAGCAGATGGGAAACAAATTATTGGGAAAGGATATAACCAAACCGAAAAGCTGAATGATGTAACCGCACATGCCGAAATGCTTGCTATTACAGCTGCCGCTAATACACTCGACGCCAAATATTTACGGGAATGTACCTTGTATGTAACTTTAGAACCTTGCGTAATGTGTGCCGGAGCAATAGCCTGGTCGCAGCTCGACCGAATCGTTTTTGGTGCTTATGATGCAAAAAAAGGCTATTCCGCTATCAGTAATAAAATTATTCACGCCAAAAAGGAAGTTTTCGGTGGTATAATGGCCGAGGAAAGCGAAGCTCTCTTAAAAGAATTTTTCGACAAATTGCGAACATAAAAAACTTAAACTATGTTCTAAAGCCATAGACAAAACATTAAAACCCGAATATTATGGCTTTTTCACTTCCCCCTCTTCCTTTTGCAAATGACGCTCTTGAGCCTCATTTTGATGCGTTGACTATGGAAATTCACCACGACCGTCATCACAATGCTTATGTAACCAATCTGAATGCAGCAACTGCCGGTACAGATATGGAAAATAAAACCATTGAAGAATTAATGGCAGAGATTAGCAAAGCACCTATGGCAGTTAGAAACAACGGTGGTGGTCATTATAACCACTCGCTTTTCTGGTCCATATTGGCACCACAAGGTGTAGGCGGTAACCTTTCGGGCCCTTTAAAAGAAGATATTATTAAGACTTTCGGGTCTGTTGATGAGTTTAAAACGGCTTTCAAACAAGCTGCTGCTACACGTTTTGGCTCAGGTTGGGCCTGGCTTTGTGTGAAAGCAGATGGTTCGTTATGTGTTTGTTCATCACCCAATCAGGATAATCCTTTAATGGATATTTCAGAATGTCCGGGTACTCCGATTTTAGGCCTGGATGTTTGGGAGCATGCTTATTATTTGAAATTTCAAAATAAGAGACCGGATTATATCGATGCTTTCTGGTCGGTAGTAAACTGGAATGCAGTAGAGGAAAGATATGCTGCGGCGAAAAAATAATTGTTATAAAGTTTCGATGCTTAAGAGGGCGGGCCATTGGTTCGCCTTTTTTATTTTAAACTATTTTTTTATGCAAAAAATTTTGATTCTGTTTTCTCTTCCATACATTTGCGGCATGAATAAATTAATCGTAGCAAGAAATTGGTGGTGGAGTTCTACTCAGATGAGTTGAACAAACCTTGCTATGTATCAAAATATATACGGCTTGTTGTTCACTCAGCAAGTCGTTTTTTTATGCCCGGATTTGAAAAATTTTAATAAATAGATATGAAATTTTCGATTAGTTCACGTTCAAAAAAGCTTTTAGCCGATACGCTGACACCCGTAGGAATTTACATGAGACTCAGAGATCAGTACAAATATTCGGTGATTCTGGAAAGTGCCGACTATCATGCCATGCAAAATAGTTTCTCCTACATTGTTTGCGATCCTGTGGCCAGTATTGTCATTGATAACGATGAAGTAAAACAAACTTTTCCGGATGGTTCACAAGAAAATTTTAAACTGAATAACCGGAAAGATGCCGTAGGAGTGTTGAAAGCCTTTGCCGAAAGATTTCAAACGGAAGAAAGTAGTCATGGTTTTATTACCAATGGACTTTTTGGACATATCACTTACGATTCGGTTGAATATTTTGAGGATATTGAAATTCAGGAAAAAAGTGAAGAAACAGCCATACCACAGATACTTTATCGGGTTTATCGCTACGTGATCGCGGTCAATCATTTTAAAGATGAGCTTCATATTTTTGAACATACCTATACCAAAGAGGGGGAAGATCCAAAACCATTGGAAAATGGTTTGGAGACCATAGAGCTTTTTGTAAAAACGCCGAAGTTCAGCACCCGTAATTTTACTTTAAAAGGCGTGGAGAAAAAGAATATAGAAGACGATAAAATGCGTGAGATAATAGAAACCTGCAAAAAACATTGTTTGCGTGGTGATGTTTTTCAGATTGTACCATCCAGAAGGTATGCTCATGAATTTGAAGGCGACGATTTCAATGTGTACCGGGCTTTGCGTAGCATCAATCCTTCACCCTACTTATTTTATTTTGATGGTGGAGATTACCATATTTTTGGTTCTTCTCCCGAAAAACAGATACATATACAAGGCAATTTGGCAGAAATACATCCTATTGCCGGTACTTTTAAGCGTAGTGGCGACGATGAAAAGGATGCCGAATTGGCCAAACAGCTTCATGCCGACCCGAAAGAATCGGCAGAGCATGTGATGTTGGTGGATTTGGCAAGAAACGATCTTTCCCGTAGTTCAGACAGAGTAAAAGTTGAAATATTTAAGGAGGTACAGTTTTACAGTCACGTCATACATTTGGTTTCAAAAGTAAGTGGCCATATGCATCCCGGAACCAATCCCCTGCAGTTGGTTGCAGATACTTTTCCTGCAGGCACCTTATCCGGATCGCCAAAACACATGGCCATGACGATCATAAACAAATTGGAACCCACTAACCGCAGTATTTACGGTGGGGCTATTGGATATATGGATTTCAAAGGAAATTTTAACCATGCCATTGCCATCCGTACTTTTTTAAGTAAAAACAAAATCTTGTACTTTCAGGCAGTGATGGGGGTTGTTGCCAAATCGGTAGTGGAATCGGAAATGGCGGAGGTTCATAATAAACTTGGTGCTCTGCGGCAGGCTCTTGAAATGGCAGAAACTTTGTAGATTTATTCCGGCAAATTGAATAGATATGAATGCATTACTCAAAAAACTAAACTTTAAAGCTCAGAAATCAATATTGGTTATTAATGCACCTGAAGAGTTTAAAGAAACTATGCAGGATTTTACTTTGGATTTAAAAGTGTTGAATAACGTTAGCGATGAGGAAATTGAATTTGTTCTCATTTTTGCAACCAAACTGGAGGAAGTTCAAAAATTGGCAAAAGAAGTTTCAGTAAAAATGAAAGAAAATGGCCTTTTTTGGTTCGCTTATCCTAAGGGAAGTTCAAAAAAGTACAAGTGTGACTTCAACCGCGATAATGGTTGGCAAGCCATGGTAGAGCTGGGTTACGAGCCGGTGAGAATGGTGGCCATCGACGAAGATTGGTCGGCTTTACGATTTAGAAAGCCAGAAAATATTAAACAAATGACCCGTAATCCGGAATGGATCATGACGGAGGCGGGAAAGAAAAAAGCAAATAAATAGAAAATGAAAATATTGGTATTGGATAACTACGATTCGTTTGTATACAATCTGGTTTATATTTTGAAGGAATTGGGAACGGAGGTGGATGTTTTTCGTAATGACAAAATACACCTGGAAGAAGTAAAAAAGTACGATAAAATTATGCTTTCGCCTGGTCCGGGAATTCCGGTGGAAGCCGGAATCATGATGGATTTATTAGCTGAATACAAAACCTCGAAACCTATTTTTGGTGTTTGTCTGGGTCATCAGGCTATTGGAGAGGCTTTCGGATCTAAGTTACATAATATGGGTGAGGTGCTCCACGGTGTTACCACGCCTTGTATCGTACAGGATCAGGAAGAGCAGCTTTTTAAAGGTTTACCCAAACAATTTGAAGTATGCCGCTACCACAGCTGGACAGTGGTAGAAGATACCATGCCGGCTGATTTAAAAGTGACTGCTATCGATGAAAAAGGATACGTAATGGCCGAAGCACACCAGAAATACGACGTGCGAGGGGTACAATTTCATCCGGAAGCCTATCTTACTCAACATGGAGTGAAAATGGTGGAGAATTGGGTGAAAGGATAAGCATTTAAATTAAAACGAAGTATTGAAATCTGTTTGAATATGAAAACCTACCTAAATCAATTAGTAGACCACCAATCTTTAAGTCAGGAACAAGCCAAAGAAGCCTTATTAAAAATTGGCTGGGGAGAAGTAAACACTTCTCAAACGGCTGCTTTCCTGATGGGTATTCAGCAAAAAGGAATTTCGGTCGATGAATTGATCGGTTTTCGATCGGCCATGCTAGATCTGGCTGTGCAAGTAAATCTTGATGAATTCGATGCCATGGACATTGTGGGTACTGGTGGGGATGGAAAAAATACTTTTAATATTTCCACCACTACAGCTTTTGTCATCGCTGGTGCAGGTCAGTGTGTTGCAAAACATGGAAATCACGGTGTTTCTTCTTTGGTGGGAAGCAGCACGGTTTTGGAGCAATTGGGTGTTAAGTTTTCTAATGATCCCGAACATTTACGCTCGAAACTGGATAAAGCAGGCATCTGCTATTTACATGCCCCGCTTTTTCATCCGGCTATGAAGTACGTGGGGCCAGTTAGGAAAGAGTTGGGAATGAAGACCTTTTTCAATATGCTGGGGCCTTTGCTTAATCCTGCAAAAGTAAAGAAGCAGTTATCCGGAGTTTACGATTTGTGTGTATTTGAACTTTACGAACAGCTGTTTCGCCAAACGGATGGCCGTTTCGGGATATTATTTGACCTGGGAGTTTACGATGAAATTTCGTTGACAGGCGATTTTATGTTCTCCTCTCATTTCCCTTCGGCTGATGAAGGCGAAATTTTCAGCCCTTCGGCTTTTGGTTTTGAGAATGTCAGCCCGGAAGAACTTCATTGTGGAGAGAGCACCGAAGATTCAGCAAAAATATTAATAGATATTCTGGAAAATAATGGAACCAAAGCTCAAACTAACGTGGTATTAGCCAATACGGCAATGGCTTTGGGGGTAGCCCGAAATATTACCATTGCTCAGGCTTTAGAGCAAGCCAGGGAATCATTAGAGTCGGGCAAAGCCAGATTGGCTCTCAAAAAACTGGTTGAGTAAATTAAATGTGTTGAATTATCTGCTTTTGATTTTCTGATAAATTATAAAGCCACTTTAACTGCTCGGTTATCAATTTTCCTTCCTGAAGTTGGGTTCTTAATACCAAATCCATGGGTCTGTAGGCTCCTTCTGAAAGTTGTTTGTTACGGATTTCTTCCAATTGATTGTATTTAAATTCCAGCTTTTCCATGGCCGATATAATCTCCGATTCATGGTCTTCTGCTTCCATTGTTCCGGTTTCTAAAAAGGTGCTAATGATTTCCAGATTCCTTACGATATTCTGAATTAAAACGTCGTATTCTTCAGAAGCAGGGGTAGTTTGGTGACTTTGCATAAAAGTACCTAAAGCCGCCAATGCAGAAAGTTGTGTCTGGATCAAAGTAACCGAGGCATACACCTGGGAAAGGTGTTCTTTTTGAGATTTCGGTTCTTCGGTAAGTCTTTGAAAAGCAGCAGAAAGGTTGCTCACATCAATGAAAGCCTTTTTTCTGGATAAGCGATACGTACTATCAACCGTTTCTTTTGTATGATAAATCCGGTCGATTTGCTTTAAATATTGAACCAAAGAATCATTTGCTTCAGCAATGGTGGTTTTAATATTCCCAAATTCCCATGCCGGCCAGAGCAGGTAAACTGCAAAAAAAGAAATCAATGCACCTGTCGCCGTATCCAGAATCCGGTATTTTATAAGTTCTTCCGGATTTTCAATCAGAATAGCATATAATTGAATGACTGCCAGGGTGATAAAAGTAGCTGCAATCCGGTAACTTTTTTGCACATAAGCAAATCCGAATAAGATAGAGATAATAGAAACGACCCCGTAAATAAGGTGATTTTTGAAAACCCAAATTATAGCAACTCCAATGATTGCCCCAATAAGCGTTCCCCAAATCCGATTTATAGCCCTGGATTTGGTAAGAGAATAATTGGGTCTTAAAATCACAACTATGGTTAATAAAATCCAATAGGAATTCTGATGAGGCATCCATTCTCCTGCATAAATTCCTACCAGCATAGCCAGACTTATGCGTAAAGAGTGTTTGAAAACCGTGGATTTCATACTCAGGTTTTCGAGGATTACTTTCCAATTATAATCTTGAGTAGGAATAAACTGAGTAAGCGTTTCACTGTTTTCTGAGAATTTATTACCAGACTGATAATTGGAGTAAACCCGTAATGCCGATTCGATTTTTTCCATTTGTTTCAATTCATAATCCTGTAGATTACGTAGAATTATGGCTCCTGCTCTGGCCTCTGGCAAACCCACTATTTCAACATAGCTTTTTATTTCCTTTTCCGCGTTTTGGAGAATTAGCCAATTGTTTTCTTCTTTGTAAAAGCTTTTTCCCAGCCTAAGGGATTCGCCAAGTTTGTATAAATCGCTGATGTTTGCCTGGTTAATTTTTCTGAAAGAATCCGTTTTTTGAAAATATTCTCCCAAGGTTTCTTCAATTTCCTGAATTTCAAAATTGTTGGCAACGGCTAGTTCGTAAATGTCGAGCAGTTCCAGAAAAATCAATAAAAACCGATTGGTTTTATTGGATTGGCCTTCATTTCTTCTTTTAGAAAGTAATAGTTCCCGAAGTAATTCGTGTTTTTCATTCAGGCTAACTTCAGTTTTTAACAATTCTTTTCTCAGCTCTGTTTCGTCCTTGCTGTTGTGCCAGTTCAAATTTTCCCTTATTCGCAGGTAATCTGCAGTTAGTTCAATACAGTCGGCCAAACTAGCGGCTGTGGTTCGACGATAAAATATAAAATGAAGAAAGCTGGACAAGATTAAATACCATAGGCCGCCAACCGTAATTAATGATAGCAAGGGGATAAGCTCCAGGTTGTATTTGCGGGCTGCAAAAGCCATCACTACGGCCATTAGCCCGGATAAAGAAACCATGGAAGCCCGAAAACCATAAACGGAAATAATAGAAACAGCGAAAATACAGATTGAAAACAAAATAAGGAAAATGGTATTATTAAGCTTGAAACCAACAAACATAAGGCCGCTGATTATCAGAGAAAGGATTAAGCCATAAACCATTCCGAATGTTCGGTGTTTTAAAGTACCATCGGTATTGGGAAGAAAAGTAAATAAAGTACCCATGGCTACGCAAAATCCAATGGCAAATTCTTGAAAATGTATACCCAGATAAACAGGCAATACAATGCCTATGGTACTACCAATTGCCTTGGTGGTATCGAATGTGAAAATATTTTTTCTGAGTTGTTCGAACATTTATTGCTGAAATGGTATCAAAAATACATTTAAGCATGCGTCCAAGGAATAAAAAGACAGAGAATTAAAAAAAGGTGCAGTTAAAACTTAAAATCTTGTTATTTTCGGGGAAATACTTTGGATAAAATAATTTTAAAAAAGATGTCAATGTTTCAATTGGGTTTTGTTTCGGCTATTCTAGCTGATTATGGGTTTAAACATGTGGTAGATTTTGCCTCAGAACATGGATTTAAATCTGTGGAAATGATGTGCTGGCCAGGCGATAGTGGAGATTCGCGGAGGTATGCCGGCGTAACCCATATAGATGTGGAAAATTTAGACGCCGATTATATCAGGTTTTATACAAAAGAGCAAGGGGTAAGTATCTCAGGTTTAGGCTATTATCCTAACCCGCTGGATGCCGACAAAGACAAGTCGGAATTCTATATCGAGCACATTAAAAAGGTGATCAGAGCTTGTAATAAATTGAATGTGCCAGTGATGAATACCTTTATCGGTCGGAATCAATCACTCAATATGACGGATAACCTGGCACTTTTTAAAAAGTTGTGGAAACCAATAATTGAAGTGGCTGAACAGGAAGGGGTGAAAATCGGAATAGAAAACTGCCCCATGTATTTCACAAACGATGAATGGCCCGGCGGGAAAAATCTGGCGATTTCACCGGCTATTTGGGATATTATGTTTGAAACATTCCCTACACCGCTTTTTGGACTGAACTACGATCCCTCACACATGATTTTTCAGATGATGGATGAAATTAAACCGATCTACGACTACAAGGATCGCATTCATCATATTCATATCAAAGATGTAAAAGTGTATAAAGATAAATTGGATAAGGTTGGAATATTGGCAAACCCATTGGAATACCATTCTCCTAAACTTCCGGGGCTTGGTGATGTAAACTGGAGGAAATTCTTTGCCGCACTTACCGATATCCGGTATCGCGGTCCAATAGTAATTGAAGTGGAAGATAAAGCTTTTGAAGGTTCTGTGGACGATGTGCGATCGGCAATATTAACATCACGTAATTATGTGAAACAGTTTTTGCCTTAAGATTTCATGTTTAACCCTATTTGTTCTAATAGTAAAGAGGCATTAAAACTATGGCACACACCCTCTTTGATTTTATAGTCAAAACTTAGTTCTCCGTTTGTTGATTGATATTCAAAGAAATAGTTTTTTACGCACTCCGGATGTTCGGTACTTATGTCGGTAATTCTAAGGTCGTGAGTGGCCACATAGGCATAGGTTTTAGAGGCAATAACTTTATGTAAAAGAGCCATCGACCCTTTTAATTTGTCTTCCGAATTGGTGCCTCTTAACATTTCATCGATCAGAAAAAGTGTGTTTCCATCTGCCGATATGGCCTCAACAATTAATTTAAGCCTGTTTATTTCCGATTTAAAGGTAGATGCATTTTGTTGCAAATCATCTTTGATTCGCATATAAGATATCAACTCAATACCTTTCTCCAATTTCAGGTTTTTGGCAAAAACCGGTGCTCCAATATATGCCAAAATAATATTCGTACCGATACTCCTCAAAAATGTGCTTTTGCCCGACATATTGGATCCGGTAATTAAACTCAGTCGATTTGAATTATTGAGCTCAAAACTGTTACATACCACTTGATTTGCCGGAATAAGCGGATGACCCAATTCGATTGCGGCTATTTTTATTCCTGTATTATTTTCAAAAACCGGAAATGACCATTCGGGATGGTTGAATTGTAAAGTGGCCAGGCTGTTGTAATATTCAAAACCTCCCAAAACTTCAAAAATTTGTTCGAAAAATTCAGGATGCTCATTGTACCATTTTCTAAGGTTAATCACTTGCACGATATCAAATGGGGAATAGATGTACAGAAAAACCGAGGCAAAAGCATTTTTTTTCATCTGAAGCTTTCTCAGGAAAAAGGCAAAGTCATGCAGTGGATTCTTATCCTTGCTTTCAGGTAATTTATTTAACAATTCATTCAAATTTCCTGATTTCCAGTCTTGGGCTTGAATAATGTCTATTGCATGGCCATATTTTAAGGTTTTATTGCCGATTCCTTCTAATGAACTGAACCAGGCATTCACGTCTTTATTATTAATACCAGAAATGGCAAAATTGGTCAGAATTATCAAAACAGCAGCCGTACCTACCCAAGTGAGGTCAGAAAAATATGCAAGTACAATTAACAATAACCATACAAAAGGTAAGAATTTACTGTAAAACCCGATTAATTTTTCACCGGGAATTGCCGGAGGTTCCTTCAGTTCAATCAGATTTTGTGAGAAATCACCTTTTGATTTAATATCGTTCCATAAAGCGGCTTTAAAATTTTCCTTGAAATCAGTATTTTCTTTAATCTCATTTACTGTTTCTTGCTTGTTTTCCTGATCGGTAGTTTTAAAACCAATCAGGAATGCGTTAGCCAGGCTTTCTTTTCCTTTTAAGGTAGTCGACCTGTTTATCAAACTATACAGTGATCCTTCACCGAATAAATCGAGGTCTTCGGCAAAAGGGTGGTTGCGTATAGAATAAGTTTCACCGTTGTCGTACTGGTTATTTAGCCCTTCCAGGCAGTTTCTTTCATTCTTTAATACCTCTAATAAAGCCAACTTGATAAGTACTTTTTCCTCTTGTTTTTCATGGTATTTTACGAGATAATAGAAACTTAAAATAAAAGCGGCAAAAAAGCCCAGAGCTATAAATGGATTGGTATTCAACAAGAAATAAAACAACACGGCGGCTCCTATCAAAATAGCCAAACGGATATTCGAAACCTGATTTACTTTTGTTTTTAGCTGTTCTAATTGGCTTTCTTCTTCGCTAATCCGTTGTATATAATAGGATTTCATTGTTTGTTTTTCTATTCGGGTTTGTTTTTCTTAGTACTATTGTATTCAATAATCAATATTTCGATTCAAAAGGTTCTCGAAAAGATGCTATTTAACTAAATGTTTACTGTTTTAGACAAAAAGATTGAATTCTTACGCGGAATGGGCACGCAAAGAGCTGAGTTACTGAATAAAGAACTTGGTATTTTTACTTATTCTGATCTTTTGACTTATTACCCTTTCCGATATGAAGACAGAACACGTTTTTATTTTATTTCCGAAATTCGGGAAGATATGGAAGCGGTGCAAATAAAGGGAAAAGTAAGGGCAATTTCTAAAATCGGGGAAGGACACAAGCAAAGATTGGTAGCAACTTTCTCAGATAAAAGCGGTTCGATGGAATTGGTTTGGTTTCAAGGGATAAAATGGATCGAGAAAAAACTGCGTGTTGAGGGTGAATACATAATTTATGGCAAACCCGTATTGTTTGGTAATCAATTCAATATTACGCATCCCGAACTGGAATTGCTTACACCCACCAACTCGCAAACGGGCTATTTTCAACCAATATATTCTTTGACAGAAAAACTTCGGAAAAAATTTGTGGATTCTAAGGTTTTGTATGCCTCAATGAAAAGTCTTTTTGGCGAAATACTAAATCAAATTCCGGAAAATTTACCGCTTTCTTTGAAAGAAAAGTACAAATTACTGGATAGAAATGTGGCTTTATACCACATTCATCTGCCTCAAGATGAAAAAGCCTTGATGCATGCCCGCCGCAGATTAAAATTTGAAGAGTTGTTTTATAATCAACTCAGGCTTATCCGTCAGAACCTGGTTCGAAAAAGTGAATTTCAAGGCCAGATTTTCGCAAAAACGGCTCTTTTAACACGATTTTATACCGAATTTTTACCATTCGAACTTACCGGTGCTCAGAAAAGGGTGATACGTGAGGTTTTTGAGGATTTTAAATCGGGCAAACAAATGAACCGTCTGCTTCAGGGAGATGTAGGTTCGGGGAAAACCATTGTCGGATTTATTTGTATGCTTATGGGCATAGACTCGGATGCACAAACCTGCCTTATGGCCCCCACTGAGATTCTGGCTATTCAGCATTTCAGGGGTTTACAAAAATTTGCAGATTCCATGGGAATTACCATTGAGATGCTTACCGGATCTACCAAAAAGAAGGATCGAACCCGAATTTTTGAAAATTTAAAAAACGGGGATTTAAAAATAATTGTCGGTACCCACGCTTTATTGGAAGATACCGTCGAATTTCAAAATCTGGGTTTATGTGTAATTGATGAACAGCATCGTTTCGGTGTGGCACAGCGGGCTAAACTCTGGAATAAGAACCTTCACATACATCCGCATATTTTGGTTATGACCGCCACTCCGATTCCACGTACACTGGCTATGACTTTATACGGCGATTTGGATATTTCGATAATTGATGAAATGCCGGCAGGCAGAAAACCCATAAAAACGGTACATCGATATGATTCAAGGCGATTGGAGGTATTTCAGTTTTTACGTGACGAAATTGCCAAGGGGAGACAAATTTATATTGTCTACCCGCTCATTGAAGAATCGGAGCAAATGGACTTTAAAAACCTGATGGATGGATACGAAAGCATCAGCCGGGCTTTTCCGAATGAAGCCTTAAGTATTGTGCATGGAAAAATGAAGGCGGCAGATAAGGATTACGAAATGCAAAGGTTTAAGAAGGGTGAAACAAGCATGATGGTAGCCACCACTGTTATTGAAGTGGGGGTGGATGTTCCTAATGCCAGCGTGATGGTGATTGAAAATGCCGAAAGGTTTGGTCTGGCCCAATTACATCAGTTACGTGGTCGGGTAGGGCGGGGTGCCGAGCAATCTTATTGCATTCTAATGAGCAGTTTTAAGTTGGGAAAAGATTCGAGAAAACGAATTGAAACCATGGTCGAAACCAATAATGGGTTTGAAATTGCCGAAGTTGATTTGCAGCTTCGCGGCCCGGGAGATTTATCGGGAACGCAGCAAAGTGGTTTAGTGGATCTTAAAATTGCCAATATTGCTCAGGATTCCGAAATATTGAAATACGCCCGGCTTGCGGCTCAGAGTATACTGGAGGATGATCCGGAATTGGAGAAAAACGAGAATACGGTAATTCTGAATTATGTTAGAAATAACAACTCAGGCGGATTAAGTTGGTCTAAAATAAGCTAATTCAAGCAATTTTTATATCTTCAGGGAACCTTTTGGATACTTTGAAAATGATATCAGCTTTTATTGAAGCTTCCTGATCTAGGCTGATTTATCTTAAAATTTACCAAAAAGTATAGGAAAATAATTTTGGCAATTCATTTTTAAAAATATTTCAACGTATTTTGCAATTTTCTTTTGTATAAAGGTAATTGGCCTTTAAAAAATAAACTAATATAATTGTTTTGGTAATTTCATTTCAGCCGTATTATAGAAATTGTTTGCCATTGAATAATCTTTTGGACCACATTCATAATTTATCTTTTTATATTTGCGGCTGATTCTGTGAAAATAAACTTAAGATCATAATTTGAAAATTTTAGGAATATCAGCTTTCTACCACGACTCCGCAGCTGCTTATATTGAAAATGGTGAGATAATTGCCGCCGCTCAGGAAGAAAGGTTTACCAGAAAAAAGCATGACCCAGCCTTCCCTACAAATGCCGTAAATTTTTGCCTTCAATATGGTGGTGTAAAATTGTCTGATCTGGATGCAATCGTATTTTACGATAAACCTCTACTTAAAATGGAGCGTTTACTTGAAACCTACTATGCTTTTTCACCCAGAGGTATCAGGTCGTTTTTGACTGCAATACCTGTGTGGCTAAAAGAAAAAATGTTTCTTAAGCGGATGCTTTATGAGGAGTTATTTGAAATCGAAAAATTTGATAAAAAGAAAGTAAAATTACTTTTCCCTGAGCATCATTTATCTCATGCTGCCAGTGCCTTTTATCCTTCACCTTTCGAAGACGCCGCTATTATGACCTTAGATGGCGTGGGTGAATGGGCTACGGCGTCCATTTGCCATGGAAAAGGGAAAGATATTTCGATTCTAAAAGAACTTAAATTTCCGCACTCGCTTGGGCTATTATATTCTGCTTTTACTTATTTTCTTGGATTTAAGGTAAATTCGGGTGAATATAAGCTAATGGGACTTGCTCCCTATGGCAGACATGGCTCCAAAGAAGTGGAAGATTATAAAAAGATCATAAAAGATGTTTTGGTTGATGTCAAACCCGATGGATCTATTTGGTTAAATCAGGATTATTTCAATTATGCTGCAGGCCTGAAAATGGTTTTTGATGATAAATGGGAACAGCTTTTTGGATTTCCGGTAAGGAAATCGGAGACGATGCTAGATCAAAAACATTGTGATTTGGGCTTAGCAATTCAAGAAATTACCGAAGATATAGTAATTCTGATGGCGGAAGAGGCCAGAAAAATTACCGGAAGCAAAAATTTGGTTCTTGCGGGTGGAGTAGCATTGAATTGTGTAGCGAATGGTAAACTCCAAAATTCAGGAGTTTTTAAAAATATATTTATTCAACCGGCTGCTGGTGATGCGGGTGGGGCTTTGGGTGCTGCCCTTGCTGCATATCATATCTACTTTAATCAGCCGCGAGAAATTGATAAGGAAAAAGCCGATGCTATGTTTGGCTCTTATTTAGGTCCGGAATATTCTGACCTGGATGTGAAACTTATGGCTAAGAAATACGACGCCAGTTATACGCACTACAGAGATTTTTCTGAACTGTCGAAAGAAACGGCCAGGCTGTTATCAGAAGCTAATGTAGTGGGTTGGTTTCAGGGCAGAATGGAGTTTGGACCGAGAGCACTAGGCGGAAGGAGTATTTTGGGCGACCCACGTAACCCTGAAATGCAAAAGAAACTCAATTTAAAGATTAAATACAGAGAGGGGTTCCGTCCATTTGCACCTTCAGTTTTAGCCGAAGATGTGGAGGAATACTTTGAATGCAAAACTGAATCGCCATATATGCTATTGGTTCATGGTGTGCAGCCTGGCAGAAGAAATGCAATGCCATCCAATTACGAGGAGTTACCCATGATGGACAAGCTGTATTTTTTACGTTCTGATTTGCCCTCTATTACCCATATTGATTATTCAGCCCGTATTCAAACGGTACATCAGGAAACAAATCCCAGATACCATGAAATGATTGGTGATTTCAAAAAACTGACCGGAGTGGGAGTGGTGGTTAATACGAGTTTTAATGTGCGTGGTGAACCTATAGTTTGTACTCCTGAAGATGCCTACAAGTGTCTGATGCGTACCGAAATGGATTATCTGGTAGTGGGGGATTTCTTATTTGAGAAAACCAAACAGCCTACCTGGACCGAAACGGATAACTGGAAAGAGGAATTTGTTTTAGATTAAATTTAAAAAAACTTTACTAAATAATTACAACCATGGAATTTTTAACAGACTTATTGAAGTTTATGAAAGAGCGTAAGAAATGGTGGTTAACACCAGTGATTATTGTTCTTTTATTAATTGGAATTTTAATAGTAATTGGTGGTGGTTCGGCCATTGCTCCATTTATATATACGCTATTTTAAGAAAGGATGAAGAAAACAAATAATGCTCAAATAATACTTTCTATCGTTACCGGATTTTTAATCCTTTATCTGATCTTACATAAACCCTTTTTGCTTACTATAGCGGTGGTTTTTGGGGTGTTAGGTCTATTATCGGATTATTTTTCTGAAGCGGTTTCAAAAGTATGGATGAAATTCGCCCTGATTTTGGGTAGAATTAACGGGAATATACTTTTAACCCTTATCTTTTTTCTTTTCCTTACCCCAATTGCATTTTTAATGCGGATTATCCAAAGAGGTGATGCCTTAAAACTTAAAAAGCAGACCAATTCTGTTTATGACGAAAGAAACCACCTTTACACCTCCGGTGATCTGGAAAATACCTGGTAAGGATTGAATCATTAAGCTCTATTTCAACAGATAATTAGGACCGACATTTTGTAATGTTGGTCTTTTTTTTAATAATCTTAGATATGAGTTTAAATTATCACTTCGACTATTTTTTTGAATAAAAGGAATTATTATTAGACCTTATTAACTAATCAGTCTCGACTCCATCTGGTAACTGTTAGAATAGAACATTTAATGGCTGCTTAATTTGGAAATAGAACTATTTTGGGACTATAGTACCTAAACTTTGCAAATTCTTCAGATCTCCTTTTCAAAACCTACAGCTTTTGCGGAGTAGCCTTGGTTTAAAATGGATAGTTATTGTTTAAAACTTAGTTAAATCCTTCACTTTTTATATCTGCGAATGTTTTTTTTGACTTTTTAAACCAGATGTTAAGGTTTAATTAATGAAATGCGAATTATATACATTCTTGTAATAATTGTATAACATTTTAGGGGCAACAAGACAATAATTTTGTCAATTAAAGTTAAAACTTAAAGATGAAAATAAAAGAGTTTTAATTATTTTAAACGATTTGATTTTTAAACATTAGACATTTTCATTCATGAACTTTTCAAAAACTGTATTTAAGAACCTGAAAGAATTCCAATTTCCAATTTTCAATTATTTACAAACTCCGGCAAAGAGAGTTTTTAATTCTTTCAGTTTAATCCTCGTTTTAATTCTCGGTGGTTTACCTTCTTTTGCTCAGCCCACCTCTGCTATGCTCGACGTAAGCTCTTCCGACAAAGGTTTATTGATACCTCGAGTTAGTCTTTCCTCAATTTTGGACATTCTTACTGTTCCTTCGCCTGTAAATTCACTTTTAGTTTGTAATACGAATACAAATGGAATTTATCCAAACAATGTTTCACCTAATTTCTATTACTGGAATGGCAATAAATGGAAGATTCTAGGTAGTCCAATGGCATATTCTGAATTCTATGCTTTAATGCCTGGAGATAATTCAGCTACCATAGCAGCAGGATCTGCAATTGCTTTTCCGCAAAATGGTCTGACGGATGGCATAATTGTAAGATCTAGTACAAATCAATTTATTCTGCCGGATGTTGGTATTTATGTTGTCGATTGACAAATAAGTATCGCGGAAGCTGCCCAACTAGTGATTACCCTAAATGGAACCGAGATGCCAAATACTTTAGTGGGTAGGGCGACAGGAACTTCACAAATTGTGGGACATACAATGATAAATACCATTCTTCCAAATAGTTTATTGAGTATAATTAACCCTAGTGGAAACTCAACGGCTCTAACAGTTACGACTATTGCAGGTGGTACACATGCGGTTACTGCAAATTTGGTCATTACCCGAATTCAATAAAATAAATAGAACATTACAAATTCACGCACTAATTAAAACATCATGGATTCAGAAATTTATATAAGAATAAAAGTGGGAGGCAGAATAAGCCTCTTTACAAAGGATGTCGCATATTTTGAGGCCGATTGGAACTATACAATTATCCATTACCACATTGGAAAGCCTAAAATGGTGGCTACCACCTTGGGGCACATTCAAGGTAGGATGTTAAACAAAACTAGCTTTGTAAGGCCAAATAGAAAGTATCTCATCAATCTGGATTATATAGATAGCTTGAAATTAAACGAATTACATTTGCAAAATGATCTACATGTCAATATTTCCAGGAGACGAAAATTAGTAATTATTCCAATTGTAGAATATTATTTGGAAAATAAAAAGTAATTTTTGTCCGCTGTTCTCCTTTGATTTTTTTTCAAAACCTCTCTCAAAGGGACATAGAACATCGCTCAAATTCAACTCCTCAAATGAAAAACGTGAAGGAACCTCATATGAGTTAAATAAACTAACAAGGTGGAATTATTGAATTATGCAGATGTGGTTTTGTAGCTTTGGCTAGTTCGATGTCCTTAATAGGTGGCATTGAGGTAACGGAATACCTTCTGGATGAAACCTTGAGATTTAATAAATTTGATCTTACGCCAATTGAATGGGTTTTAATGTTGATGTTACTATTTCTAATTACAAGGAATTGCTTTAGTTGGGCTATCTTAATCACCTCATTAATCTTTGGCTTGTTGCTTTTTTCAACATTATTAATCTCCTACTGCCTCGTATTTAAAGAACGGTTTGAATCTTTGATTAATTTTAAAATATATTTTTACCTGTCCGTAATTTGGCTTGCTTTAGAATTTTTGTATATAAGTTTTGCGATTTTTTAAAGGGAATTTGTATAAAGATTAATAAGAATAATTTTCCGTTGTGTCCAAGGTATGTTAGATGTATTCTGGCTTTGGTTATGACTTTTACGTAAGATAAAAAGAATTCTTAAGGCATTCCTAAAACAAAAAACCCGCAAATGCGGGTTTTTCTATAGGTAAGGTTTACACGAAAGTCAGAATCCATTATGAGCCGCACATTACGCATCCTTCCGGATCATCCAACGAGCATTGCATGGCTGCATAGTTTTGCTCTTGCTCCGAGCCAAATGAGGCGGCTGCCTGAGTTTTCTGAGCATTTTCTTCCGCAAAAGACTGATAGTTTAGAGGTTTCTCTTCAACAGTCTCTGTTACGGGAATGGTTTGCTGAAGTGCTTGTCTATCTACCGTAAATTTAACTGCGTCTGCTGCAGCTTTGGTACGTAGATAGTACATTCCTGTTTTAAGTCCGGCCTTCCAAGCATAGAAATGCATTGAGGTAAGTTTACCAAAGTTTGGATCCATCATAAACAGATTCAAAGACTGGCTTTGGCAAATATAAGCTCCTCGATCGGCTGACATATCAATTAATGTCTTCTGCTTAATTTCCCAGGTAGTTTTATATAGTTCTTTTAAATTATCCGGAATTTCAACTAAATCCTGCACCGATCCGTTAGCTGAGATCAGCTTATTCTTCATGTTGTCGTTCCACAGGTTAATTTTAACCAGGTCTTTCAACAAGTGTTTGTTCACTACCACAAACTCGCCTGATAATACCCGACGGGTGTATATATTCGAAGTATAAGGCTCAAAACATTCGTTATTACCCAAAATCTGACTTGTAGAGGCAGTTGGCATAGGAGCAAGTAAAAGGGAGTTTCTTACACCGTTTTTCATTACTTTTTCTCTTAGCTCGTCCCAATTCCATCTTCCTGAGTCTGGGGTAACTCCCCACATATCGAACTGGAAAATACCTTGTGATATCGGCGATCCTTCCCAGGTTTGGTAAGTGCCTTCTTCGAGGGCCAATTCCATCGAGGTTTCCATAGAAGAATAATAGATGGTCTCGAATATCTCTTTATTCAGTTGCTTCGCTTCTTCCGATTCGAAAGGCATACGTAGCAGAATAAAGGCATCGGCCAATCCCTGAATACCAATTCCAATTGGTCTGTGACGCTTATTGCTATTTTCTGCTTCTATTACCGGGTAATAGTTTACATCAATTATTTTATTCAGGTTACGGGTAACTACTTTGGTTACTTCGTAAAGCTTTTGGTGATCAAATCTTACTGCATTACCTAAGGTGTCAATTTCAACAAATTTAGGTAAAGCTATGGAGGCCAGATTACATACTGCAACTTCGTCAGGAGCGGTATATTCTACAATTTCAGTACATAAGTTGGATGACTTGATAGTGCCCAGGTTCTTCTGGTTAGATTTTTTGTTACAGGCGTCTTTATAAAGAATGTAAGGAGTTCCGGTCTCAATTTGTGATTCTAAGATTTTAAACCACAAATCCTGAGCTTTGATTGTTTTACGGGCTTTGCCTTCTGATTCGTATTTTTCATAAAGTTTTTCAAAATCATCACCATAGGCATCAGAAAGTCCCGGGCATTCGTGAGGACAGAAAAGGGACCAACTCGCATCGGCTTCTACTCTTTTCATGAATAAATCGGAAACCCACATAGCGTAAAATAAATCGCGGGCACGCATTTCTTCTTTACCGTGATTTTTTCGCAAATCAAGAAATTCATCGATATCTGCATGCCAAGGCTCTATATAAATAGCGAATGAACCTTTTCTTTTTCCACCACCCTGATCTACATACCTGGCAGTATCGTTAAATACACGAAGCATTGGTATGATACCATTTGATGTTCCGTTTGTTCCTTTGATATATGAACCAGTAGCTCGAACATTATGTATTGACAAACCAATTCCACCTGCCGATTGCGATATTTTCGCACAATTTTTTAGGGTATCGTAAATTCCATCAATACTATCTTCTTTCATGGTCAAGAGAAAACAGGAAGATAGCTGTGGTTTTGGTGTACCGGCATTAAATAGGGTTGGCGTAGCATGAGTAAACCATCTCTCCGATAACAACTCGTAGGTTTCTATGGCTTTTTCGATGTTTTCTCCGTGTATGCCAACAGCTACACGCATAAGCATATGTTGAGGTCTTTCTACTATTTTACCGTTGACTTTTAACAGGTATGATTTTTCAAGGGTTTTATAACCGAAATAATCATATCCGTAATCCCGATCATAAATAATCGTGGAATCAAGTAGTGCAGCGTGTTGCTGTATTACTTTCCAGGTATCTTTCGAAATGAGTGAAGCATTCTCGTAAGTTTTCGGATCCACATACTGATAAAGCATTTTCATGGTTCCGGAAAACGACTTCAGCGTGTTTTTATGCAAATTGGAAATAGCAATACGTGCAGCCAAAATAGCATAATCCGGATGCTTTGTGGTCATGGAAGCTGCGGTTTCAGCAGCCAGGTTGTCCAGTTCTGATGTGGTAACTCCGTCGTAAATTCCGGAAACCACTTTCATAGCTACTTCGACGGGTTGTACAAAAATCGGGTCCAAACCATAACACAATCTTTCGATTCGGGCTGTAACTTTGTCAAACTTTACCGACTCGCGGCGTCCGTCTCTTTTTATTACGTACATACGGCAGTGTTTAAGGGTTATTTAGTAGATAATTTAGTAAAAATAAGAACACTCATAATGGTTTTAAGATCGACTTTTTGGGGGCCGTGAGATCAAAAATAATACATACTTTACTTGAAAAAAACTTTCGTATTTTCTTGACTTTTTGATAAAAACCAAAATTTACCAGCGAAAGGTTTATTAGATTATTGCTTATCAGTTATTTAGGCATTTGTCTAAATTAGAAAAGTACTAAAAAAAAGTTATCCACATTTTTTTACTTCCTAATTTGTTGTTATCCACAGATTTAGGCTGATTAAAGGAAAAGCACCATTTCAGCAAAATTAGCCTTGAAAACACAAATTGAAGCATGAATGTAATTCACAATTTTCAATTAAAAAAGAAAATTCTGAAAAAATAATCATTTAGTGTGGATAAGTCTATTATTCAAAACTTTCAATTAACAGTAAATTTCCTTTCTCATAACTTATAATTACTTCCCCATCTTGAGTAACAAAATTGCTGTTTCCTATTCTTTCGGCCAGGCAAAGACGCTCGTCTGTTAAACTGAACTTTAGATTGCTGGTTTTTATACTTTCAGCTACACCTACAGGTATAAGAGAAATGGCGGTGTTGGCTTTATACCATTTCTGAAATTTATTGGGGAGTGGCAAAAGGGGATATATGCGGGAGTAATCGTCGTACATCACAATGTCTATCTGATTTTTGTATTTAACAATATTGGTTACATTGGCTATGGTATGATCTATTCTACGACCTGTGGCCCAAATAATATTTACTGCTTTATGATTTGCCTTTATCAAGTATTCAATTCCTTTTTCAAGATCGGTTTTTTCCTGATCGGGTGTATGTACAATTTCAATAGGGTATTGACTTTTTCGAATTTCATCATAATCAATATCCGGATGATCAAAATCGCCTAAAAGGAAGTCAATTTTAATTCCCAGATTTATTGCTCTTTCAATAGCTCCATCCAATACCATTATTTTAGGTGACCACTCCAATAGTTGATCTAAGAGATCAGAACTACATGCCTCGCCATTGGCAATAATAAGGGCTGGTTCCTGATTCTCTCTGATAATATGATGCGAAGACATACTATTTGAAATTAAAAAGCCCGAAACCTACGTTTCGGGCCATTATTACTATGAATATTTAATTTATCTTAAATCCACTATTTCCACGCCCGGATATTTGCTGCTATTAAACGTAAAATAACTATCGTTGACCGATACATTCGGCGTAAACTTTAGCACATTAAAAATTGATTTTTTACCTGATTTATCCCAGATTTTCCAACTTTTTATACTTTTATCAGCTTTATCCAATAATATTTCCAATTTTGCTACGTCACTATCTTTTTTTTCAGGTACAAGTTCGATGATTTCGGTTGCTTTTCCATTTATTACTTTTTCCCCTTTATAGGAATATTTGTAACCTTTCTTATAAATGCTGTAAATTTTTGAAGGAGAAAACTGGGACTCTTCAGAGCTATCATATTCTGTAATGTTCACCTCATTAGTTTCTTTTACAAACGTGTAGATTTCTTTACCGTTATTGTAAATGTCTTGACCAGCAATATTTAATTTAAATTTTACACCCATTACAGTAACATTTCCTGCTTGAGCTTTACCTAGTTTGCCTGCAGCGTTTTCGGTTCCGTAATTAAATTGAGCCGAGAATGATTTCATCGCCTTATACTTGTTACTCATTGCATCCAGTAAATCACCTGCTTTTTTATCCTGAGCAAAGGCAAACTCTCCAGACATTAATAGAATTATCAACAGAATTAGTATTTTCTTCATTTCGGTTATTTTAAGCTTTTTTGAAGCTTTGATTTGACTTAATAGACGTAAAAATAAGTCAAAAGTTTAATATCTCGTTGTTAATAAAGACTTAAACCTAATTTTGGCCAACGAGATTGTTATCCTCTTTTCAGATTATTTAATATTTCCATCAGGTGATCCATGTCTTTTATGAGCACTTCGCGGGCTTTGCTTCCTTCGAATTGGCCCACTATTCCGGCGGCTTCCAATTGGTCTATTATTCTCCCAGCACGGTTATATCCTAGTTTCATTTTTCTTTGTAACAGTGAAGTACTTCCCTGCTGAAAAGTAACCATAACTTTAGCAGCCTCATCAAATAAGGGGTCAAGGTCGGTTGGGTCAAAGTCCGACACTTCTTGCTCGTCGTCACCGTAATATTCAGGTAATAAATAGGCATTACTATAGCCTCTTTGTTCACCAATAAAATCACAGACACTTTCAATTTCAGGGGTATCGACAAAAGGGCATTGCAGGCGAACCATATCTGAGCCCATTGAAAGTAGCATATCACCGTTTCCGACTAATTGCTCAGCCCCGCCTGTATCAAGAATGGTTCTGGAATCAACTTTGGCCGTTACTTTAAAGGAAAGCCGAGCGGGGAAGTTAGCTTTTATAAGACCTGTAATAACGTTTACTGAGGGCCTTTGAGTGGCAACAATAAGGTGTATACCAATAGCACGTGCGAGCTGTGCGAGTCGGGCGATTGGCTGCTCAACTTCTTTTCCGGCGGTCATCATTAAATCGGCCAGTTCATCTATTACCAAAACAATATAAGGCAGAAACTTATGGCCTTTTTCCGGGTTTAATTTCCTTTTTGTGAATTTGGCATTGTATTCCCGTATGTTTCTCACCCCTGCTTCTTTTAACAGGTCATAACGTTGATCCATTTCGATACAAAGGGAATTGAGCGTGTAAATAACTTTTTTGGTATCAG
>JAHEBN010000176.1 GCA_024645245.1 Jiulongibacter sp.
ATCTGCTGGCACTTCCTATAATTCCACCACAGGCAATTGGAATATTGGTTCTTTGAACAATGGTGCAGAAGCAACCTTAAACATTACTGTACAAGTATTATGTGCTGAAGATTATTTGGCAAGTTCAGAAATCACAGGTAAAGAAACTGATCCGGAATTAGGAAATAACATTTTTAATCTGAATGTCATACCTCAGAGCAGTTTCAGCTCTACTTATGAAATTTGTTTCGGAGGAAAGGTCAATCTTAATAATTTTATTCCTTGTAATAAGCCAGCTGGCCAAAATGTAACTTGGCATACCGACTCTATTGCTACCAGTGCTAATAAAGTGACTACACCAACTGCTGTAGGTGGTGGAGTATTTTTTGTAGCTTTTGAAGATACCATTAATAATTGCTACAGTCCAACTAAAGCTTTTACAGTTATTGAAAATCCTGACATCAACATTAATAAATCAGTTAATAATATCCTATGTTATGCAGGAAAGGGAGCAATCTCAATTGACCCAACAGGCGGAACGGCACCATTTTATTATCTTTGGAACGATGGTGTAACTACTCAAAATAGATCAAATTTACCTGCTGGAACCTATTCGGTTACTTTGACCGATTCTAAAGGGTGCTCTAAAAATAGCACCACAACATTATCCAATCCTCCAGTATTAAATGTTCTTAATTTAAAAAGCGATGTAAGTTGCTTTGGGTCAGGCGATGGCTCAATTACACTTACTGCCTCTGGCGGAACTCCTGTTTACAATTTTGATTGGCATGACTTGCCCGGCACCAATAATACCAAAAATCGTACTTTTCTGTCAGGGGGAGTTTATCAGGTTATCGTTAATGATTTAAATGGTTGCTCAAAGTCAATGCAAATCAGTTTAAATGAACCTGCTCCACTGAGTGCAATCTCAAATATTACGCAACCTACGTGTTCTACTGGTGGAATAATTTCTATAATCACATCCGGAGGAAATGCCCCTTATACTTATACCTGGACAGATATTTCCAGTAACAATACGTATTACAGGTCAAATTTGAATTTCGGCAATTATCAGGTGACAATAACTGATGCTAACGGTTGTTCCATCGTAAAAAATATAATTTTAAATGAACCTGCTTGCGGGGCTGGCAAAATTGTTTGTATTTCCAATACGAGTGATGCATATTCGGTTGACCCAGATCCCAATGCAATATCTTATCAATGGACTGTTCCTACTGGGGCGTCTATTATTAGTGGACAAGGTACCGCAGCAATAATAATTGATTGGACTAATGCTATTTTAGGATCAGGTAAAATTTGTGTGCATTCCGTTAATGATTGCGGTGAAAGCAATGATTTCTGTCAAATTGTAAATATTCAAGAAGCTTTAATTACTATTATTTCTGATCCGGTTTGTACTGGTCAAAATTTAAATTTATATGGAAATGGAGGGGTAGAGTACAGTTGGACTGGTCCTGATGGTTTTACTTCCACATTAAGCAATCCAGTGATTTATCAGGCTACCGCAGCAAATTCAGGCCTATATCAGGTAACTGCTACTAATGTAAATGGTTGCGTGGCAATACAAACCGCCACTGTTTTGGTGAATTTCAGCCCTGTTATTTCCGAATTTATTATCAAATCTTCTTGTGGTTTTGCCACCGGTTCCATTGATGCAACGGTAAATGGTGGAACTTTGCCTTATAGCTATTCCTGGTCGAATGGAGAAACGACTGAAGATATTGCAAACCTAGAAAGCGGAATATATAAATTAATCGTGACAGACTCCTTAGGTTGCGTTTCCAATGAATATGGCTTAGTTGGGGATTTGAGTGCTCCGGATATTATATTATCCCCTACCTCGTTATCCTGTCCAGGTGCCAATGATGGAAGTATTATTTCCTCTGCAAATGGCGGAGCTTCACCGTACACATACTTTTGGTCAACTGGCGAAACAACTCAAAACATTAGTAGTCTGGCGAAAGGGGTTTATACACTAAAAGTTACGGATGCATCCGGCTGTTCTGGCGTAGCAAGTTACTTAATTAACGAACCAAATCCGATAATTTTGGAGGCTAAGACAGTTTCAATAAATTGTTTTGGTGGTAATAATGGACAAATTAATTTAATAGTAAATGGAGGTACACCAGGATTTACATTTAATTGGACTACAACAAATGGAACCGGATTAATAAATGGCAACCAAAATCAAGTTAATTTAACAGCTGGCATTTATAAAGTGACAGTTACTGATAGTAATTTATGTAGTGCGACATTGAATGTTGAAATATATCAACCCGCAATCCAACTCACAACAAATTATGTTACTTCACCTGTTAAATGTTATGGTGAAGGTAATGGTTTAATTAATTTGAATGTTGTAGGTGGCACTGCACCATATACCTATGTATGGTCAAATTCAGCCACTACTCAAGACTTAGATCGGCTAAATGCGGGTATATATACAGTTTCTGTGACTGATTCAAAAGCTTGTACGGCAACTAATTCAATTACAGTTAATCAACCTGCTAATTTATCAATCAATTACTCCATTCAAAATTTAACATGCTACCAAAGCAATGATGGCAAAATTGATGTAACTATCTCCGGCGGAACAGCACCATTTACTTATGTCTGGTCCAACGGAGCAACTTCGAAAGATATAAATAATTTATCGGCCGGAACTTATATACTTTTAGTAAAAGATGCAAATAATTGCTTTATAACAGCAAATATTGAAATTTTTCAACCCGCAGTTTTATCAGCCACTTATACCAAAAGTAATCTTTCATGCTATGGCTTGAATGATGGTGCTATAAATCTCAGTATTTCAGGTGGTACAGGAATTTATTCGTACAATTGGTCAGATGGTTTACCCAATCAACCCACTCAAACTTCACTAATTGCCGGTACTTACCATGTGCTTGTAGAGGATCAGAATAATTGTAGCCTTGCACTAAACATTAACATAAGCCAACCAGATAGCATTCTTGTTTCGGCTTTTATTCAAGATGTAAAGTGTAACGGAGGAAATGATGGTTTAATTAACTTAATCATCAATGGAGGAACCGGACCATATATTTACAATTGGTCAAATGGTCTTTACGGAACAAAAGATCAAATAAATTTACCAGTCGGCAATTATACGGTAAGTATTGAAGATCAAAATTCCTGTCAAACCTTAAAAAGTTTTAGCATTAATGAACCTGATAGTCTAAAAATATCGGGCTTCGTACAGGATATTACTTGTTATGGAGTAAATGATGGACAAATTATAACTGCAGTTAATGGCGGAACAACACCGTACTATTTTGTCTGGTCTAATAACTCATCTGATTCCGTTTTAACTAACTTGAATCCAGATACTTATTCACTGCAGCTTAGCGATAATAATTTATGTATTTCGAATGCGGTTTTTACGATATCCGAGCCCAATCCTTTAGAATTATCGGCTATTGTTACGCCAAACTGTCCGGGTCAACCCAATGGAAAAATAGAACTGATGGTAAGTGGTGGGAATTTACCTTATGCCACTGTAAATTGGTCAGATTCGGGAATAGGTACTTTATCCCATGAAGGCCTTAATTCCGGCACATATTCAGTAGACATAACTGATTCAAAAGGCTGTTTAATTACAGAAACTTTTGAATTAAAAGAATTGAATGTTAGTATTTCGGGAGAAAATAAATCTTGCCTTATAGCTGACGGGGCAACTTATTCAACAGCGAATGATGGTGTTTCTCCTTATACTTATTCCTGGTCAAATGGTCAAAATACAAAAAACATATATGGGCTCTTAAGTGGAACCTATACAGTAATAATTACTGATGCTGCAGGATGTTCTGTTTCCGATTCTATAATCCTGACGGACCCAATATGTAATCCACCAGTTGCACAGGATGACTATTATAAAACGCGAATAAATGTTAATGTTTTAGGAACTCTCGCCCCTTTAGACTCTCTGGATCCTGGTTACGATTATGACCCGGACAATTTATTGTCAGAACTGGAATTTCTTCCTTTGGATTTTATAAATCCAAATCAAGGTATTATCGTATGGGATTCCACTTTCAACGGTGGTTTTACATTTAAACCAGCTCTAAATTATGAGGGTTTAGTAACTTTAAAATATCAGGTGTGCGATCCGCTTGGATTATGTGCTACTGCTTTTTTAAGGATATTAGTTGAAGGAGAAGCAGATTTGGAACTAATAAAAACAGCTGATAAATCAATACCTAATATAGGTGATGAGGTAACATTTACCATTTTAATAGTTAATTCCGGGCCTAATTCCGCAACTAACGTCGAATTTAAAGATGCTCTTCCTTCAGGATACGGTGCAATAGGAAATATCAGTGCAGGTGGTGTTTACCTGAACGATACAATCAAATGGAGTATCGGCAATCTGCCGTCCGGTTCCGATAGCGTAGTAAGTTTTACTGCAAAAGTAAATGCCCCTACCGGAGCCTTAAATCAATACAAAAACACCGCTGAAGTAACTAAATCTGATCAGTTTGATCCGGATTCTTCTCCGAATAATGAGGATGGAGATCAAAGCGAGGATGACGAGGATTTTGTGATTTTATTACCGCAAATAGCTGATTTAGATTTAATAAAGACCGTAGATAAATCAACTCCGAATGCTGGTGAAGAGGTCACATTTAGCATTCGAATTCACAATTCTGGCCCTGATGTGGCGACTAATGTGGGTATTAAGGACATTTTGCCTCCTGGATATAATACCATTACCGCTATCAATGGTTTGGGCGTTTATGACAATGATAGTATAATATGGAATATCTCTAACCTGGCTTCGGGTGCCGATAGTTTTTTTACGTTTAAAGCTGTAGTAAATTCTCCTACCGGATTATCAAATGAATACAAAAACACAGTTCAGGTTACAAAATCGGATCAATTTGATCCAGATTCCACACCAAATAACGATGATGGAGATCAAAGTGAAGACGATGAAGATTGGATTGATTTAAGTGGTCAGGAAATAGATTTGGAATTAATAAAAAGTGTAAATAATCCAAATCCCAATTTAGGCGATACGGTTACCTTTAATTTGTTAATAAGAAACAAAGGAATTTCAAATGCTAGCAATGTGGTTGTTAAGGATTATTTGCCAAATGGCTACGAAGCTATTCAAAACATAAGTAATTCTGGTTTTTTAACAAACGATACCTTAAGATGGAATATTAGTACTCTAAATAGCCAGGATAGCCTTTATGTAAGTTTTGACGCAAAATTAAAGAATCAAATTACCGGTTTAAATTTAACCAATAAAGCAGAAATTTATGCTGCCGATCAAAAGGATAAAGATAGTACACCGGGAAATTTCCAAGGGGCAGTCACAGAAGACGACGAATCCGTTTTATGTCTTATCCCAAATATTATTGGAAAAAATAACTATTGTACTGATGATTCTTTAATATTAACCGCTTCAGGCGGTATTTCTTACCTTTGGAATACTCCACGCGGACTCTTTAATGGAAATCAACTTTCATATTTGTCTGTGACAAGTTCTGATCAAGGCACTTATTCAGTGGATATAACAACAACTGATGCTTGTATAATAAGAAAAACTATAACGGTCAATATAATAAACTCTCCTGAGGCAATTTTAACAGCAATACCATCCGGTTGTTTAGGATCAGAAGTTAAAAATGATGGACAAATACTAATTTCAGGTTATTCGTTCTCAGACCAATTTCAAATAAGCGAAGCGTCTTCATTCGACACAACATTAGCCTCGGTTCCATTATCGATACCGGTGAATAATATTTTAAGAAATAATATTCAAAACCCATCCGGATCATTTGCAAGTTTTGCAGTAAGGTTATTAAATAATAATGGATGTAAAACCGATTATACTTTAAGTTTAAATAAGATAATTTGTATCTGTTTACCCTTACAATGTATTCCTTTCTTAATTATCAAAACAAGCAATTAAACTGGCCATATGGATTAAATAAGGTTAATTCAATATGTTTAATTTTTGATTGAATGCATGTGCTTAATAATGCATAAAATTTTAAAATTATAGTATAAAGCTTATAATTCAATACTTTTAAAAAGTACGCTGTATTAAAGAATAGAATTACAACTAATACAGAATTCACTTCTCGGCAAAAAAATATGTCCAAAATTGCTAAAAATTTTTAATAGGAAAAAAAGAGTATTTCGGGCTAAAGTTAGTCCGAAAACAAAATAAGTAATTTAATGATCTTCGTAATCAGTAAACCTAGCAGTCTGTTCAGAATTTTAACCAAAGATAAGTTGAACCCCGAATTAGTCGATTATTTGTGATTTAAACTATCCTAATGCCGCCATCTTCGATAGTTATTAACTTTTGTTTGTACAGTCCTCCAATTGCCTTTTTAAAAGTCTTTTTACTCATTTCCAAGATTTCCTGAATCTGCATGGGGTCTGAGGCATCAGAAATTGGTAAGAATCCTTCATTACTCTTTAATTCAATTAAAATTTTTAGACCTGCAGGTTCTATTTGTGCTAAGCCATTTTTTTGTAGAATGATGTCGAGCTTTCCATCCTCTCTTATTTTTTTAACATAGCCTTTGACTTTATCTCCCCATGATATTCGCTGGAATATTTCATTTTCATAAAGCAGTCCCCTGTATTTATTGTCTACGATAACGTTGAAACCCAAATCGCTTTTTTCGTAAACAAGTAAATCTACCTCTTGTCCTTCACTCAGATCTATATTTTCTGTTTGCAAGTATTTATTCACCTTGCAGGAGCCAACCAATCTATCCGTCTGTGTATCCAGGTAAAGATATATTATTGTCCACTCCCCTTTTTTAAGCTTCTTCATCTGTTGCCGAAACGGAACCAACAGGTCTTTTTCTAAACCTATATCGATAAATGCACCAAAATTGGTGTCGTCTTTTACTTCCAGACAAGCAAATTCATTCAGATTGATTAATGGCTTTAATGTGGTAGCTATGGCACGGTCTTCGGAGTCTCGATAGATATAGACATCAATATCCTGACCGACTTCAGTATTTTCAGGAATGTATTTATGAGGAAGTAGTACATCGTTTCCTTCATCATCACCCAAATAGAAACCAACAGAGGTACCACGTAAGATTTTCAGGGTATTTATTTCACCAATTTTTAACATATGCCAGGTATAAAATCAAATGTAAGCAGGAAAAGCTCATGCCTAAAAGTAAAACCCAAATAAAATTTCAATTCAGAACAGGATTCCAAATATAAAAAAAGTACAAAGTAGCGAAATGCTCCATTTGCCATATTTTATTCTTAAACATGGTGTTTTATCAAGATAAGAAGCTGTATTTCAATATATTCATAATATTTTATTCCAAACATAGAGAGCAAAAAACCTTAAAGAAAATCTTGCAATTGCACTTATTTTATACAACCTTATACTTTAAGAACTTTTTTAAATTATTTTAATATTTTTTTATGACAATATTTTTTTATCCGATCAACTAAACTTAGAATTGAACAACAATTTAATAATCGACAAGCATCATTCTTTCGCAACCGACCGCTAACCAGCGAGTGATTGATGAGTCAGAATCCAGTGAGATACTGTACTCATAATTAATGTGTTACTGTACTATAATTATTAACCAAACAAATAATGTTCGGATGGGAATTTTATATCTCATCACCAGAAAATTATTCAAAATTTTTCCTCCGTATCCGGCTTTTGAAAAAATTGAGCGGTCGGTTGCTTCTTAAACCGGTGCGGGGGAAAAATACCTTTTAATCTTTATTATTATCTAAAACTAAACTGTTATGAAGAGATCATTACGCCCTCTATTGGCACTGCTGTGCTTATTTTTCAGCAGTGCAGTTATTGCCCAGAAAATATCCGGTGTGGTCACTTCTGATCAAGACGGTCCTCTACCGGGGGTATCGGTACTTGTGAAAGGCACTACCACTGGAACTATCACCGATGTGGAAGGTAAATTTAGTATAGCCACACCCAGTGCTCAGTCTGTTTTGGTATTCAGTACAATTGGATTTCAAAGTCAGGAACTAACACCTGGAAATAAAACCATTATTAATGTACTCATGATACCTGATAATAAACTACTTAACGAAGTAGTAGTAACTGCATTAGGTATTTCACGTGAGAAGAAATCGCTGGGTTTCTCTCAACAGGAAATTAAAGGAGACGCACTTACAGAAGCCAGGTCAAACAACGTGGTGAACGGTCTTTCTGGTAAAATAGCCGGTGTACGTATAACCAGTAACGGTGGAGCTGGAAGCGGCTCAACAATCCAAATCAGGGGCTCCTCATCTGTGTCGGGTAACAATCAACCCCTTATTGTAATTAATGGTGTACCTATGCAGCAATCGTCTGAAAAACAATGGGGTGGTGGAATTTCAGAGATAAATCC